>DASVSK010000359.1:0-3452 GCA_036388135.1 Pyrinomonadaceae bacterium
GGCGCGGCCGCCAGATGCGGCGAAACTCAGCCACCTGTCGGCTGTAGAGGCTACACACCATTTTGGGCGGGGAAAAGTGCTCATGCTGAGGCGCAATCAGGTCGGGTAGGGAAGTAGGTCGGGAGGCGCGCACTACCTTCAGTAGCGGCGGCCCGGGTGCCTCTTCAGCGTCTGCTACGTCTGGTAGTTTTCAACGAGACCCTTGTGCCAGCACAGAGGGGTGGCGTAGACAGCCCGGAGCCGTGAAACATGGAACATTTACTTTGCTAGCCATAAGATGGGAGCAAATCAGCCATTCTTATCTTATGTTTCCACTACCCCGACAATAATGGAGGCACATAACGAGTATGCTTTCCCCCTCAAAATCACCGCGGAGTTGAAGAGGTTCGCAGGCTTCGAGATGAACGTTTCGAGGCGGGTGGAGTTGACCGGGTCGGATGTCTTCATCGCCGACATCGCTGGCAAGGCGGTCGAAGTTATGGTGTCGGAAGGTTCACTCTTCCTCGCGAGACTCTTACTTTTAACTCACGATTGCCGCATCCATTCCCTTTGTGTCCGTCTTTGTACAGAATCCCGTCCGGTCTTTCCTGAAGATGACCTGTTAATAATTTTGCGCAAAGGCGGGGCGCGGGCCTCGCCAACGTTTCTCAGGTCGGCCGGGCCCGTGGGGGCTCGGCTCGGGGCGGCGGATAAAGCGCCGGCCGCCGCATAAGGAGGAAGGCATTTCCATGCTTGCGATGAATTATCGAGGCCCGCTACGGGTTCGCATCGACCACAAGCCCGTGCCGGAGATTAAGCACCCGCAGGACGCCGTCGTCCGCGTCACGCGCTCCTGCATCTGCGGCTCCGACCTGCACCTGTACAACGGCTCCGTGCCGGACACGCGGGTCGGGATGACGTTCGGACACGAGGTCACCGGCGTGGTGGAGGATGTCGGCCCGGCGGTCGAGAAGCTCAAAGTCGGCGACCACGTGCTGGTGCCCTTCAACATCGCCTGCGGGAAGTGCGTCTTCTGCCAGCAGGAGCTTTACGGCAACTGCCACGAGTCGAACTCGGAGGCCACCGCGGTCGGCGGCATCTTCGGCTACTCGCACACTGGGGGCGGCTACGACGGCGGGCAGGCCGAGTACGTCCGCGTCCCTTACGCGGACGTCGGCCCGACGGTCATCCCCGACTGGATGGACCCGGACGACGCCGTGATGCTCACGGACGTGGTGCCCACGGGCTATCAGGCCGCGGAGATGGGCGGCATCCAGCCGGGCGACACCGTCATGGTCTTCGGGGCGGGCCCCGTCGGCATCATGGCCGCGCGGTGCGCGTGGCTCTTCGGGGCGGGGCGCGTCATCGTGATCGACGAGGTCGAGTACCGCCTCGACTTCGCGAGGAACTACGCCCCCTGCGAGGCCTACAACTTCAGGTCGCTCGGAGACCCCGTCGTCTTCGCCAAGCGAACCACCGACTGGATGGGAGCCGACGTGTGCATCGACGCCGTCGGGGCGGAGGCCACGGGGAGCTGGTTGCAGTCGGCGCTCGGGAGGAAGTTGTTGATGCAGGGCGGGTCGGCGACGGCGCTCCACTGGGCCATCAACTCGGTGAAGAAGGGCGGCATCGTCTCCATCGTCGGCGTGTACGGCCCTATCGACACGCTCGTGCCCATCGGGAACGTGGTGAACAAGGGCCTGACCGTCCGGGGGAACCAGGCTTCGGTGAAGCGTCTGCTGCCGCGCCTCATCGAACACGTCCGGAACGGGGTGCTCGACCCGAAGGCGCTCATCACGCACCGCATCCCGCTGGAGGAGGTGTCGGACGCCTACCGCCTCTTCTCGGCGAAGCTCGACAACTGCATCAAGCCGGTGCTTCTGCCGCCTTCGGCCAGAAGCTAAGGGGGGAAGCCGCCATGACGAGAAATGTGGAACAGACGCCCGTAGACACGTCGCAGGTCAAGGGGTGGGGCGTGGACGCAGACCGCGGGAACGACCCGACCTACCCGATGAAGCGTCGCAACGACGGCGAGCACGAGGGCTACAGTTGGGACCGCCCGGCGCAGCAGCCCGTCGACGTCGAGGTCTTACACTCCAACGAGCGGCCGAACGTCTCGGCCGTGTTCGGCACCTCGACGCCGCCCGCGGGCCTGAGCGGGGTTATCCGCCGCTTCGCTTTCAAGTACAGCGAGTCGAGCTACGGGCACTGGCTGCCGCTGATGCTGGCCGACCGAGTCGGGGTGGTGGAGGGATACCTCGAAGACCTCTCGCGGGGCCACGTCCCTAACGTCTTCGCCGAGCGCGGCTGGAAGGCGGAGTGGAAACACAACCGGAAGAGTCTGGTGACGCGGGTCGCGGTCGGCGCGGTTGTCGCCGCCGCCGCCGTCGCCTACCTGAGCAGCAGGAGGGATGATTCTGACACGGAGGGTTCGCGACGCGCCGACGAATCGGCGCGTCGTCCCCGCCGCACACGCGCGCCGCGTTGACCGCGCCCGACGTGAGCCTTAGCCGTGCGCCGACGCCCAACAGGGTAGAGGCGCACGGCTTTCTCACGCCTCACGCCCGAGTCCGCCCTGGGTAGAGACGAAACCGGGGGCGGGGAAGAAGCATGCCGGCTCACCGCTTTGGATACCCGGCGCGACCCTTACGCTCATTCGCCCGCGCCTTCGGCCCGGCGGACTTCTTCGCCGACCGCGCGCGCGGCTCCCCGTCCCGCCCCCTCTCGGCCGCCAGGCGGATGTTCGCGTTGTAGTTGCGTATGCGGCTGCCTTTCATCCGCCGGAGCACCTCTTCGACGTACTCCTCGGGTAAATCGACGAGCGTGAAGCGGTCGTGGACGTCGATAGCTCCGATCTCTTTACCGGGCACGCCGCCCTCGTTGGCGATTGCGCCGACGATGTCGGAGGGGCCGACCCTGCCGTTACGACCCACGTCGATGAAGAGGCGCACCATGCCGTCACCCGTCCGCCCCATCTGCTCGGGCTCCGGCTCCAGCGTGACCTCCAGCGGCCTGTCGCCCCCCGCCAGGCGGACGGCCGCCGCGGCGATCTCCGCCATGTCGCGCCCGCTCTCCTCGGCCAGCTCCTCGACGAGCGACAGGTAGAGTTCCAGCTCTTCACCCTCCAGCGTCTTGAGGATGCGCTCCTTGAACAAGGCCACGCGGCGTGCGGCGACGTCGGCCTCCGTGGGCGCGCGCATCGGCTCGATGCGCTGACCCGTGTACTGCTCGACCTCGCGCTTCATACGCTGCTGACGAGGCGTCACGAAGAGCACGGCCCTGCCCGCGCGCCCCGCTCGCCCCGTCCGGCCGATGCGATGGACGTAGGACTCCACGTCGTTCGGCATGTCGTAGTTGATGACGAGGCCGATGCGCTCGACGTCGAGTCCGCGGGCCGCCACGTCGGTGGCGATGACAATCTCCACCTGCCCGCCCCGCATCCTCCGGACGACGGCCTCGCGCTGCGCCTGGCT
>DASVSK010000360.1:0-4619 GCA_036388135.1 Pyrinomonadaceae bacterium
GCCGCGAAGCCGCGCTCGAAACCCTCGCCGACCTCGCCCGGCGCAACCCGCTGCTCGGGAGGACAAACGAGGCCGACCGCATCGCCCTTTACGAGCAGACCGCCGGCAACCCCCTGCTCCTGCGCTGGGTGGCCGGGCAACTCGGCCGCGGGAGCTGCCGCACCTTCAAAGATGCGCTGGAGTTTTTACGTTCCTGCCCGGAGGATAACGACCCGCTTGAGTTCGTCTTCGGCGACCTGGTCAACGAGTTCACCGAGGCCGAGACCAAAGTCCTCTGCGCACTCACCTACTTCACTCTGCCGGCAAAAGTGGAGCACCTTGCCGCGGTCGCGGACTGCGATGAGGAACCGGCCGAGACCGCCCTGCGCAGCCTCGCCAACCGCTCGCTGGTCGTCCCGGATACTGAGGAAAGGGCGTTCGCCCTCGTGCCAATGGTCGCTGACTTCCTGCGGCGGCGGAAGCCCGAGGTCGTCACGGAGACCGGTGACCGACTCGAAAAGCGCGCATACGCGCTGGTGTTGGAGAACGGCTTCGATAAATTCGACAACTTCCCCGTGCTCGACGCCGCGTGGCCCACGGTCGCCGCCGCCCTGCCGCGTTTCCTCGCCGGGCCGAATGAACGGCTCCAGACTGTGTGTAGTGCATTGAATAAGTTTCTCGAATTCACCGGCTGGTGGGATGAATGGCTCGCCCTCTGCCGGGACTCAGAGGTCAAGGCGGTAGCAGCCAAAGATTTCTTGTCTGCCGGATGGCTGGCCTATGATGCCGGCTGTGTTTATTACCTGCGCCGACAGTCAGAGGAAGTCCTCACCTATGCCGACCGCGCCGAGGTCCACTGGCGTGGGGCTCAGGCCGGTGCCCGAGAACAGGCTATTGCCATCAGCTTGCGCGGTGACGGGCATAAATTGGCCGGGGATTACACTGCCGCCATTGCGGCTTACCGCGAAGTTGCGGAGATTTGGCGCACCTTAAGCCCCGAGAGCACTGATCTCGCCATCGGCCTGAACAACCTTGCCAATGCCGAACAACAATCAGGCGATCCAGATGCCGCCGAGCGCGATTACGGAGAGGCACTGCGTATCGCCCAGGCCGTCAATTACAGCGAAGGTATTGCTACCTACACTGCTAATCTAGCCGGGTTGGCACTCAGTCGCGAGGACTGGCCCGGCGCGGAAGCTCTGGCCCACAAAGCCCTGTCCTTGGCCGAAAACATCGGCCGCAGGGAGTTAATCGCCGGCAACTGCCACCGCCTTGTCATAGCCCTTGCCCAGCAAGACCGGAAGCCGGAAGCCCTCCCTTACGCCCAGCGTGCCGTTGAGATATTCAACACTCTCCGTCATCCGAACCTAGAAGAGGCTCGCCAAGCGCTCGCGGAGTGTGAAAGCTGACTTCATTGGCGTGAAAGGCTGGCGACGGAAATCAGCCGAACTCCGGCGGGCGCGTTGTCGCCGCCGAAGTCCGGCTGATTTGTGACGGTGGGGGTTTGGGCGTTAGCCGTTGGTGCGTTCGAAGTCGCGCATGAATTGGGTGAGGGCATCGACGCCTTCGGGGGGGAAGGCGTTGTAGATGGAGGCGCGGATGCCGCCGACGGAGCGGTGGCCTTTGAGGCCGTCGAGGCCGGCGGCGGTCGCTTCGGTGGCGAACTTCTTTTCCAAATCCTCTGAGGGGAGGCGGAAGGTGACGTTCATGTCGGAGCGCGAGTCGGGGGCGGCGTGGCCGCGGTAGAAGTCGGTCGCGTCGACGACGTCGTAAATCTTGCGCGCCTTCTCCTCGTTCCTCTTTTGAATAGCTTCGAGGCCGCCCTGGTCGCGCACCCACTCGCAGACGAGGTTGAGGATGTAGATGCCCCAGGTGTTCGGCGTGTTGTAGAGCGAGTCGTTCCCGGCGTGCGTGCGGTAGTCGAGCATCGTGGCGAGGCCGTCGCGCGCGCCCGCGAGCAGGTCGTCGCGGACGATGACGACCGTCACGCCCGACGGGCCGAGGTTCTTCTGCGCGCCCGCGTAGATGAGCGCGTACTTCGAGACGTCGACGGGGCGCGAGCAGATATCGGAAGAGGCGTCGCAGACGAGCGGGACGCCGCCCGCCTCCGGGTCGGTCTTCCACTGGACGCCCTCGATGGTCTCGTTCGAGGTGAAGTGGAGGTAGGCCGCGTTCGCGTCGAGCCTCAGCTCGTCCTGCGCCGGGACGCGGTTGTAGCCGGAGTCGGCCATGTCGGCGGCGACGCCCGCCCCGCCCACCTTCTTCGCCTCCTTCAGGGCCTTCTTGCCCCAGCTCCCCGTCAGGATGTAGTCGGCGCTCGCGCCGTCGGGCAGGAAGTTCATCGGCACCATCGAGAACTGCAAGCTCGCGCCGCCCTGAAGGAAGAGCACGCGGTAGCCCTCGGGTATCCCCAGCAGGCCGCGCAGGCCCGCCTCGGCCCCGTCGAGGATGGCCTGGAAGGGCTTCGAGCGGTGGCTGATCTCCATCACGCTCATCCCGACGCCGGGCAGGCTCAGCATCTCCTCGCGCGCCCGCTCAAGCACCGGGACGGGGAGCACCGCCGGGCCGGCGCTGAAGTTAAAGATTCTCTCGGTCATCGTTTCATTCCTCTCGAAGAAGTAGACGGTAGACAGTAGTCAGTAGTCAGTAGTCAGTAGTCAGTAGCGCTCCGCGTCACGCCGGCCGACGTCGTCATGGAAAGATTCACTAAAGAAAGTTCTTCTACTGTCTACTGTCTACTGACTACTGTCTACTTAATTTCCAGCAGGCTCAGCTCGATGATGTCGGCGTTGTCGGCTTTGAGTCGTTCGAGCACGTCGGGGGGCAGCGCGGCTTCGAGGTTGATGCGGGCGACCGCCGCCTCGGAGCCCTCGAAGATGACGTTCTCCATCTCCTGCACGTTGATGGAGCCGGCGTGGATGCGGTCGAGGACGGAGGCGAGCACGCCGGGGCGGTCGCGGTGGCGCACGACGAGCGTGTGCGTGGCGGGCGTGCGCCGCGCGAGGTTGACGACGTTGGGGACGCGCCCCGTCTCCTTGAAGGTGCGGACGACGCGGACGGTCTCGGCGGCGATGGCCTCCTGCGCCTGGTCGGTCGACGCGCCGATGTGGTGCGTGCCGTAGAGGTTCGGCTCGCGCGCGATGTCGTCGGCGAACTCGCCGGCCGAGGCCGCCGGCTCCTGCGCGAAGACGTCGAGCCCCGCGCGCACGCCCTTCTCGCGCATCGCGCGGCGCAGGGCCTCCTGGTCGACGACCTCGCCGCGCGACGTGTTGACGAAGTACGCGCCCTCCCTCATGGCGTTGAAGAAGTCCGCGCCGATGAGCCCGCGCGTCTCGGGCTTTAAGGCGACGTGGACGCTGACGGCGTCCGACTCGCGCGCGACGTCCAGAAGACTCTCGCGCCGCTCGACGCCCAGCTCGGCCGCCGACTCGTCCGTCAGGCTGCGGCTCCACGCGACGACGTTCATGCCGAAGGCGCGCGCTCGCGCGGCCACCTCGCGGCCGATCTGCCCCGTGCCGACGAGGCCCAGCGTGCGACCCAGGAGGCCGCGCGCCTTCGAGAACTCCTTCTTGTTCCACTTACCTTCGCGGAGCTGGATGACGTTGTCGGCGACGCGCCGGTCGAGCGCGAGGATGAGCGCGAAGGCCAGCTCCGCCACCGCCACCGAGTTCTTGCCGGGGCAGTTCGAGACGTAGACGCCGCGGCGCGAGGCCGCCGCCACGTCGATGGTGTTGTAGCCCGCGCCCGCGCGCACGATGAGCTTCAACGCCCCCGCGTCGAGCATCGGCTCCGTCACCCTGGTCGAGCGCACGACGAGCACCTCGGGGTCGTAGGAGCTGATGGCCTCGACGAGCGCGTCGTCCTTGACGTCGGGCTGGTAGGAGAACTCGCAGCCCGCGGCGTCGAGGCCGTCGCGCCCCGACTGTTCGAACTTGTCGGCGATGAGCACACGCATGGTCTAATCCTTCTCGTTGTAGGGCGAGCCGCCGGGCCGGTGGTCATCGCGGTTCAGCGCGTAGTAGACGACCGGCAGGTCGAAGTAGACGGCGTCGCGCTCGTAACGCATCCCGCACTTCTCCATCACGCGGCGCGAGCCGCGGTTCTCCTTGTCGGTGACGGCCATCACGCGCGCGAGCCCCATCCGCCCGAAGGCGTAGCGCAGCGACGCCCGCGCCGCCTCCGTCACCAGCCCGCGCCCCCAGTACGCGCGGTCGCAGCCGTAGAACAGCTCGACCTCGTCGGTCGGCAGCAGGTGGCGCAGCCCGCAGTAGCCGACGAGCCGCCCCTCCTCCCCCTTCAGCCCCAACGCCCACGCGCCGTAACCGAACTGATACCAGTGTTCGATAAAGCGCCCGATGCCGACCAGCACATGGTCGCGCGTCGGCCGGAACTTCGGCCCCATGTGCCTTAGGAACTCCGGGTCGGAGATGATGCGCAACTGCTCGTCCGCGTCCTCCGACGTGTACGGGCGCATCAGCAGCCGCTCGGTCTCGATCTTCATGAGTAGACAGTAGTCAGTAGACAGTAGACAGTAGTCAGTAGTCAGTAGAAAGACCTTCGGAGTAGAGACGTCGCAGTTCCAGCGTCAGCAGGCGTAACGCGGAGCGCTACTGTCTACTGTCTACTGTCTACTGTCTACT
>DASVSK010000361.1:0-3147 GCA_036388135.1 Pyrinomonadaceae bacterium
TGCTGGCCGCCGCGCGCGAGTCGTACGAGGCCGAGGCGCGGAGCCTCGACCCGGAGTCGCGCCAACTGCTGCTCGAAGCCGTCGAAGCGACCGTCACGCTGCGCCGCGTGGACTCGCTCATCTACCTGCACCAGTTGCTCAAGCTCTGGCTCGCGCCGCACGTCGTCGCGACCTCGCTGATGCTGGCGCTGATGCTCGTCCACGTCGCGCAGGTCGTCATCTTCGCCGTCCGCTGAGAGTCATATGCAGACCCAGGCCAGCAAGTTCCGCATCGTCCGCGAGGATTTGGACGTCGACCCGGTGACGCTCGTCACCGACGGCTTCCAGATCGGCCGCCAGCCGAGCTGCGAGCTGGTGCTCAACCACCCGACCGTCTCGCGCCTCCACGCCGGGGTGACGCTCGCGGGCGGGCGCTACTACCTCTACAACTTCAGCAGCTCCAGCGGGACGACCCTCAACGGGCGCGTCGTCGCCACCGAGTCGGGCGAGGTGCTCGCCGACGGCGACGTCGTCCGCATCGGCCCCTTCTTCCTGGGCATCGACCGCGCGGGCGACACGCTCAACATCAACGTCACGCTCGAAGTCGCCACCAACGCCGGCGACCCGGAGAGCCGCGGAGAGACGCAGCCGCAGCCGCAGCCGCGCGCCGCCGGCGAGGAGGCGACCGAAGTGGCGCAGGCGCTCAACGTCTTCTGGGAGAAGCGCAAGCGCGAGGCGGGCAAGATGCAGCGCGTCTCGCCGCTGCGCCCGCAGAAGCCCATGCGCGTGCTCGGCAAGGCGCGCTTCAACTGGACGCCGACGCGCGACCTCGTCCGCCCGTGGCCCTTCTCGGTCTTCGTCTGGGGCACGGCGCTCGTCGCGGCGCTTTCGGTCGTCGCGGCATACGTCTACGCCGAAGCCTACGCGCCCGCCCCCATCTCGGCCGCGCACGCCGCGGCCGCCATACGCTCACAGCCCGCGATTGCCGCCCGCGCCAACGCGAGCGCCTGCACCTCCTGCCACACGGTGACGGCGAGCCTCGAATCGAACTGCTCCTCCTGCCACCAGGCCCCGGGCTTCAAGGCCACCGTCACCGAGCCGCACGCGCGCGCCGGCATCGGCTGCATCTCCTGCCACGTCGAGCACCAGGGCACCGAGTTCCGCCCCGCCGTCGCCAGCCTACAGACCTGCACGACGTGCCACAGCGACTCGAACAATAAGACCTTCAACGGCCGCGCGGTTCGCACGCCGCACGGCGGGACGTACGGCTACCCGGTCGCCGACGGCAGGTGGGTCTGGAAGGGGCTGCCCGACGAGGAGTGGCAGCAGAAGTCGCCCGCCCTGAGGAAGCTCGTGCAGAGCCTGCGCGGCGCGCTCCTCGTGGGGCCGGGGGCGGGCAAACGCGACCCGGACGACTTGCGCCGCAGCGCCGAGTTCCACTCGCTGCACATCAACCGGGTCAAGGCCGTCGGCGGGCTCAACGCCAACCGCGACGGCGAGATGGACTGCGCCTCGTGCCACAAGACCCACGCGCCCACCGACGTCGAGACGCCGCGCCGGACGTGCGCCGTCTGCCACAACGGCGACCGCGGCGGCAAGTTCGAGCGGGTGCTGGCCGAAGACAAACCCAACTGCATCTCGTGCCACGTGCAGCACCTTGAGGCGCGCCGCGAGTGGGGGCGCGCGCTCCTGAACGACCTTTCGGCGGCGTCGCCGAACCTGCAACTCGGCGTCGAGCCCGCGCGGCGTTAGGCGCGGCGGCCGGCGCGAACACTTCGCACTCTCCGGGACGATGAAGAAATCACAGCTATTCGTCATCATCGCGCTGCTGGCGCTGCTGGCGGCCGTCAACCTGCTCACGAAAGACCCGAGCAAGAGCTTCTTCGGCGGGCTGCCGTGGTGGGGCTGGGGCGGGACGGGTCTGTTCCTGCTCGTCACGGGCGTCACGTTCGCGCTGCGCGACTCGCGCCGCGCGCGGCTCCTGCTCGAAGAGCCGCTCCCGCCCGAGCCGGACGAGGACGACGGGCGCATCAAACTCACCAAAGAGCAGCTCGAACAGTACGACCCCGAAGGCCCGTCCTACCCGCACCCGGTCGTCATCACCGAGCGCTGCATCGGCTGCCACGCGTGCGTCGACGCCTGCCCGCACGACGTGCTCGCCATCGTCAACGGCGTCGCCACGCCGGTCGCGCGCGACCAGTGCATGGAGGACACGGCCTGCCAGGTCGAGTGCCCGGTCAACCCGAAGGCCTGCATCGTCGTCAACACGACGAAGCGGATTCCGCCGCGCAAAGTCCCGAACCGCGACGCGCGCTTCATGACGAACGTGCCGGGCTGCTTCATCATCGGCGACGTCTCGGGCACGCCGCTCATCAAGAACGCGACGAACGAGGGCGCGGACTGCGTCCACTTCATCCGCGACGAACTGCGCGACGGCGCGCCGCCCGAGCCGAAGGCGGACGTCGATGTCGCCATCGTCGGCGTCGGCCCGGCCGGGCTCTCGGCCGCCATCACCGCGCAGCGGCTCGGCCTCTCCTACGCGGCCATCGAGCAGGACAGGGTGCTCGCCACCATCGAGGCGTACCCGGCGAACAAGTACGTCTTCTTCAAGCCCGAGACGATGGAGCCGCGCGGCGGCGTCCGCCCGGCCGGGGCGGGCGCGCAGCGCGAGGCCATCCTCGAAGAGTGGACGCGCGCCCTGCGCGAGACGGGCGTGAGGGTCAACGAGTCTGAGAGCTGCAAGTCGGTGAAGCGGGCGGAGGACGGCGACTACTTCGTCGTCCAGACCGAGCGCGGCGTCGAGAAGTCGAAGGAGACCTATAGGGCGCGTCGCGTCGTCCTCGCGCTCGGCAACCGCGGGACGCCGATGAAGCTGCGCGTGCCGGGCGAGGAGATGAAGGTCACGCGCGACGGCCGGACGGAGGACAAGGTCAAGTACAAGCTGACCGACCCCGAGGCTTACAGGCGCAGGCGCGTCGTCGTCGTCGGCGCGGGCAACTCGGCCATCGAGGCGGCGGTCGACCTGGTGGCGACGCGGCAAGGCGACCGCATCACGTTCCGCCCCGAGTCGGAGATAAACGAGGTGACGCTCGTCATCCGCTCCGACATGAAGAACGACCTGAAGTTCGGCAACAAGTTGCAGGTCTACGACTGCATCGACGAGGGGCG
>DASVSK010000362.1:0-3640 GCA_036388135.1 Pyrinomonadaceae bacterium
TCAGGCGCTCGCCCCCGACCTCGACCGTGAACTCGCGCGGCGTCCAGTGCGCGAGGTGCCCGAGACCCGCGTACCAGAAGGCCGCCTCGCCGACGCGCCGCTTCAGGCGCGGCCGCACGCTGCGGACGACCGACGCGTCGAGCCCCACGCCCGCCATCATGAAGAAGTAACGGCGCGCGCCCGTCCGCACGCTCGTCGCCGCGCCCAGGGTGATGCGACGCGTGCGTCCGCGCGCTAAGACTTCGGCCGCCTCCGCCGCGGCGCGCGGCAGTTCAAGTTGTCGCGCCAGCACGTTCGCCGTCCCCGCCGGCCACACCAGCAGCCGCACGCCCGCCCCGACCAACCCCTGTATCGCCTCGTGAACCGTCCCGTCGCCGCCACGCACCACGACGTCGGTCGCGCCCGAGCGCGCGGCCTCCGCGGCGAGACGCGCCGCGTCGTCCGGCCCCTTCGTGTGCAAGACCTCCACGCGGACGCCCGACGCCAGCGCGCGCCCGCAAAAAGTCTCGACCTCGCGCGCGTTCACCGCGCGGCCGCGCCCCGCGTTCGGGTTGGCGATGAGAACCGCCTTGCGTTCAGTCGAGCTCATCGGGAAGAAGCGAGTGCAAGCGCGGTGCCGCCGCGCGGAGGCCGTGTTCGCCGCCTGAAATAGGAGCGACGACGCCCGGGCGCAGGCCGCTGCCGACACCTGTCGGGCGTTCGTCGCCCCGACAAGAGAACGGCCGGCGCGTTCCTGTACGTCACCGGCCCTGCTCGGAAAATTAAGCTTCAGCTCCGCACGCCCGTCACGGCCGCAAGCCGGCCGCCGCGCGCCGACTGCCTCCGACTATTCCAGGCGGTAGTTCGGCGCTTCCTTGGTGATGATGACGTCGTGGACGTGCGACTCCTTGAGGCCGGCCGAGCTGATGCGGATGAAGCGCGTGTGCTCCTGGAATTCGCGGATGTCGCGGCAGCCGGTGTAGCCCATGCCGGCGCGCAGGCCGCCGACGAGCTGCGTCACCATGTCGGCGAGCGTGCCCTTGTAGGGGACGCGCCCCTCGATGCCTTCGGGGACGAGCTTCGACTCGACCTCGGTGGACTCCTGCGCGTAGCGGTCGCGCGAGCCCTCGCGCATCGCGCCGATTGAGCCCATGCCGCGGTACGCCTTGAACGAGCGCCCCTGGAAGAGGATCAGCTCGCCCGGCGACTCCTCGGTGCCCGCGAAGAGCGAGCCGATCATCACCACGTCCGCGCCGGTCGCAATCGCCTTCGCCACGTCGCCCGAGAACTTGACGCCGCCGTCGGCGATGACGGGGACGCCCGAGCCCTTCGCCGCCTGGACGCAGTTGTTGATGGCGGTTATCTGCGGCACGCCCGCGCCCGTCACCACGCGCGTGGTGCAGATGGAGCCGGGGCCGATGCCGCACTTGACGGCGTCGACGCCCGCCGAGATAAGCTCGCGCGTGCCCTCGGCCGTGGCGACGTTGCCGGCGATGAGCTGCGTCTCGGGGTGGCGGCGCTTGACCTCGCGCACCGCCTCGACGACGCGCGACGAGTGGCCGTGCGCGGTGTCGACGACGAGGCAGTCGACGCGCGCCTTGACCAGCTCGTCGGCGCGCTCCCGGAAGTCGCCGGTCGCGCCGATGGCGGCGGCGACGCGGAGGCGTCCGAGGTCGTCCTTGGCGGCCGAGGGGTAGCGGATGGCCTTCTGGATGTCCTTGACCGTGATGAGACCCTTGAGGTGCTTGTCGCCGTCGACGACGAGGAGTTTTTCGATGCGGTGCTTCTGGAGGACGCCCTTGGCCTCTTCGAGCGTGGTGCCGACGGGGACGGTGACGAGCGGCTGCGGCGTCATCACCTCTGAGACGGGGATGTCGAAGCGCGTCTCGAAGCGGAGGTCGCGGTTGGTGATGATGCCGACGAGGTGGCCGTCTTCGTCGACGACGGGGACGCCCGAAATCTTGTAGCGCTCCATCACGGCGAGCGCCTCGCGGACGGGGCGGTCGGGGCGGATGGTGACGGGGTCGACGATCATCCCCGACTCCGAGCGCTTGACGCGGTCGACCTCCTCGGCCTGCCGCTCGACGGGGAAGTTCTTGTGGATGACGCCGATGCCGCCCTGCTGCGCGATGGCGATGGCGAGCCGGCTCTCGGTGACCGTGTCCATCGCGGCCGAGCAGAGCGGGATGCGCAGGGTTATGCCGCGCGTGAACCGCGTCGAGGTGTCGGTCTCGGCGGGCAGCACCTCGGAGCGCGCGGGCACGAGCAGCACGTCGTCGAAGGTCAGCCCCTCCTGCATGTCAGGCGTAATCATGATTAAAACTCCGGCTCAAAATTAAAAGTCCGAGCTTCGAGGTCTGACGCTCGAAAAGTTCGAGGCCCGCACCCCGGAACCCTCCCGCGCGGGCGGGCTTCCGTGTGCGAGCCTTTCGTTTTAAACGACATCACTGCGCGAACTGTCTGAAGTTCTCCCTGGTGATCGTCCAGGTCGTGGTGTCGGCCGGCGTCCGGAGCGCCTGGCCGTTGACCGTCACCTGGAGCGCGTCGGCCGAGACCTGGTCGTAATGCAGGTTGAGCGCCGCCGCGGGCTCGAACTCCTCGGGCGCTTCCGGCTTCAGGAACCGCCCGCGCTTCTTCTTGTCGCCCTCCTGCCAGGAGGTGAGCCAGAACAGGCGCGTCGACTTGACCTGCACGCGGAAGCCTTCGGCGGCCGCGGGCGGCGTCGGCGTCGGCGCGGCCGCCTGCTGGCCGGCCGCGGCGGCGGGCGTCGGGGTCGCGGCCGGCCCGCCCGCCTGCTCGCCCTCGCCGCGGCGGTAGTAGTGCAGCCCGGCGTAGACGACGAGCGCCAGCAGGCCGACGATGAGGATGCTCAGGCCGTAAGTCATCAGCGGCGAGCGCGCGGTCTCGCCCATGTAGACGCGCGAGCGCTGCGGCGAGGTCGCCACCTCGTCGGTGTGCAGGCCGCGCTCGCGCGCCGAGCGCTCGTAGAGTTCGAGAGCGCGCGCCTCGGGGAACCCGACGTGGCGCGCGTACGACTTGACGAAGGATTTGTTGAAGATGCCGCCGGGGAGCGCCTCGAAGTCGTCCGACTCGATGGCTTCGAGGTGGCGCATGGTGATGCGCGTCTGCTCGGAGAGTTCGCGCAGGGTGACGCCGCGTGACTCACGCGCGCGGCTGAGCTGCTCGCCGAGGGAGCCTTCGCCGCCCCCGGCCCGCCCGCCGCCCTCCGGTGTCTGTTCGGGAGACTTGGGATTCACTGCTTGCGCGAGTCCAAGGTAGTGGCGCGGCCGCCGCCGCCGGACGCTTCGACGCTTCCGTCCGCCGCTGTGCGCTGTGTGCGCCGCGCCCTCGGGCACAATATAATGTGCGTCTCCGAGGCGTGTCAAACTTCGCCCGCAGACGAGGTTAGCGCGCGTCTTGAACTTTGCGGCGCGCGGTGCTACGGTTGCCTTACACCCGGGCGTCAGAAAAGTTTTTACTTATACAACTACAGAAGCGAGGACATAAAAGAATGCCTCTGGAAGCACTCGGAATGGTCGAGACCAAGGGCTTCGTGGGCGCGGTCGAGGCCGCGGACGCGATGGTCAAGGCGGCCAACGTGCAGCTCATCGGCAAGGAGTACATCGGCGCGGGCTACGTGACGATCTTCGTGCGCGGCGAC
>DASVSK010000363.1:0-5977 GCA_036388135.1 Pyrinomonadaceae bacterium
CCCAACCCCGTAAAGAGGTCCCCCCGACATGTCACACCGACGCGCCAGCGATCTGAACGCGGCCGAGCGGGCCGAAATCCTGCGCCATTCCGAAATCGGCCCCGGCCTCCCCGACGAGACGCTGGCGCTCCTGGCCGGCGGCTCGCAGGCCATCGACTTCCGCCGCCGCCGCTTCATCTACCGCCGCGGGGAGGTGGCCGACGCGCTCTACTGCATCGCGCGCGGGCGCGTCAAGGTCTGCTCCATCGACGACACCACGGGTCGCGAAGCCGTCATCGACATCGTCGGGCCGGGGGCGCTCTTCGGCGAGTCGTCGCTCTACTCGGCGGGGGTGCGCGAGAAGTGCGCCATCGCGTACGAGCAGGCGCGCCTGCTGCGGATTCCCGCGGGGGTTTACAGGGAGGGGATGGCTGCGAGCCGCGAGCTTTATGATTACACCTTCTGCATGGTTGGTCAACGGCTCTCGCGCGCCGAGCGCCGCGTCGCCGACTTCGCCTTAGACGCCATCCCCGCGCGCCTCGACAAACTCCTCCTCGACCTCTGCGAGCGCTACGGCCGCCCCGGCCCCGAGGGGATGCTCATCGACCTCCAACTGCCCCACCGCGAAATCGCCTCCATCGTCGGCTCGACGCGCGAGAGCGTCACCGTCCGCTTGAACGCGCTGCGCCGCGCCGGTATCATCGACTTCGTCGACCGAAAAATCCTAATCAAGACCCCCGCGGCCACCGCCGCGGTTTGAGCGCCGGTGAATAGTAAATGGTGAACGGTGAATGGTAACTGCTTTCATCCGTTCGCCGTTCGCCGCTCGCCGTTTACTGAACTATGAAGTGTCCCATCTGCCGCCGCCCCGTCGCCTACGAGGGCAACCCCTACCGCCCCTTCTGCTCCGAGCGCTGCAAGCTGCTCGACTTCGGCGCTTGGGTCAACGAAGAGTACACCGTCCCGGCCGAGGAGGTTCCGCCCTCGCTCGAAGAGGGTGAGCAGAACCCCGCCACCGGCCCCGACGGCGACTCCCACCACGCGGCGAACTCCTGACCTTGACGCGCCAGGTCTGCCGGCCCCGGCGCGTGCCGGGCGCGCGGGCGTTCGTGTAGAATGGGCCGCGCCCGAAGGAGTCGACCGGCATGCCCCTGACGTTCCCCGAAAAGTTACGCGCGCCCCGCCCGGCGGCGGCGCTCGCCGTCATCGCGCTCGCCGCCCTCGCGGCATCGTGCGAGTTGGACGGCGCGTCGAAGAAGCGCGCCGAGGCGAGCCGCAACGCCGCGGCCGCCGCCGCGAACTCGCGCGCGCCGCGGACGAATTTGCCGATGCCGCCGGTCGCCTCTTCGCGCGGCGTGGCGGCGGGGTCGGCCGCGCCGCGCGGCGCATGGACGCAGCCCGACGGCCGGCGCGTGAGCCTCGACGACCTGCGCGGGCAGGTCGTCGTGCTCGACTTCTGGGCCACCTACTGCCCGCCCTGCCGCGAGGAGATTCCGCACCTCGTGCGTCTCCAGAGGGAGTTCGGGCCGAAGGGCTTTCAGGTCATCGGGCTCAACGTCGGCGGCCCGGACGACCGCCCGAAGGTGCCGGAGTTCGTCAAGCTCTACGGCATCCAGTACCAGCTAGCCGAGCCCGACGACGAAACCACGCGCCTCTTCCTCGCCGACAACGACGCCATCCCGCAGACCTTCGTCCTCGACCGCCGCGGCCGCCTCGTCCGCCACTTCGTCGGCTACGACGCCGAGGTCGCCTCCGAGCTGGAGAGGGCCGTCTCCGACGCCCTCGCCGAGAAGGCGGACTGAAGGGGAGTAGGCAGTAGGCAGATGGCAGTAGGCAGTTAAGACAGGAAGGCGGCCGAAGCTGACAGGAGGCGGTGAGTCATTAAGCTCACCGCCTCCTATTTTTAGACAGCGTTCTTTTCTTCCTGACTGCCTACTGCCATCTGCCGACTCTCCCCTTGCCTTTCCGCGGGCGGGGGTTTACAAACACTCTATCCGACTAAAAAGATCAAAGGGGTTTTTGAGGTGAGGAAAGCCAAGATACTTGCCACGCTCGGCCCGGCTTCGCGCGAGCCGGCGGTGCTGGAGTCGCTGCTGGCGGCGGGCGCGAACGCGGTGCGCATCAACCTGTCGCACGGCACGCAGGAGGAGCACACCGAGAACATCGCGCGGGCGCGCGCCGCGGCCGCCCGGCTCAAGCGGCCGCTCTCGGTGCTCGTCGACCTGTCGGGGCCGAAGATTCGGACGGGGGTGCTCAAGGGCGGGCAGCCCGTCCAGCTCGAATCCAACGCCGTCTTCACGCTCACGACGCGCTCGGTCGCCGGCGACGCGCGCGAGGTCTCGACCAACTACGCGGGGCTCGCACGCGACGTCCGCCCCGGCGCGCGCATCCTCCTCGACGACGGGGCCATCGAGCTGACGGTCGAGTCGGCGACCGAGACGGACGTCGTCACGCGCGTCGTCAACGGCGGCACGCTCTCGGAGCGCAAGGGCATCAACCTGCCGGGCGCTTCGCTCCCCATCCCCTCGCTCACCGACAAGGACAGGCGCGACCTCCAGTGGGCGGTGCGCGAGGGCGCGGACTACATCGCGCTCTCCTTCGTCCGCCGCGCCGAGGACTGCCTCGAAGCCAAGTCGCTCATCAAGGCCGCCGGGGGCAAGCAGCCGCTCGTCGCCAAGATAGAGAAGGCCGAGGCCATCGACCACCTCGAAGCCATCGTCGAGGCGGCCGACGGGCTGATGGTCGCGCGCGGCGACCTCGGGGTGGAGACGAGCGTCGAGCTGGTGCCGGTCTACCAGAAGCGCATCATCGAGGAGGCGAACAAGAAGGAGAAGGTCGTCATCACGGCGACGCAGATGCTCCAGTCGATGATCTCGGAGCCGCGCCCGACGCGCGCCGAGGCGTCCGACGTCGCCAACGCCGTCTGGGACGGCACCGACGCCGTGATGCTCTCGGCCGAGACGGCCTCGGGCAAGTACCCCGTGCTCTCGGTGGCGACGATGGCGCGCATCATCGACTCGGCCGAGGCGGGCCGGCCCGCCTCGGCGCAGGACGGCATCGCGCACCAGGCCGGGCGGAAGTCGGGGCGCGTCAGCCGCGCGCTGTGCGAGGCCGCGGCCTTCGCCGCCGAGGAGATAGACGCGCGCACCATCGCCGTCGTCACGGCCTCGGGGCTGATGGCGCGCCGCCTCTCGTCGCTGCGCCCCGAGCAGCGCATCGTCGCGCTCACGCCGGATCGCAATGTCCAGAACGAGCTGTCGCTGGTCTGGGGCATCGAGACGCACCTCCACGCCCCCTGCGACAACACCGAGGAGATGCTCAAGATGTGCGAGCGCACGCTCGTCGAGGCCGGCATCGCCCAGCAGAAGGAGACCGTCGTCCTGATGGCCGGCCGCCTCTCCGGGCTCGGCCTCTCCAGCTCGGTCACCCTCTACACCGTCGGCGGCCCGCTGCCGCGGAAGCTTTGAGAGTAGACAGTAATCAGTAGTCAGTAGTCAGTAGTCAGTAGTCAGTAGAAAACAGGCGGCGCGTCTCAGCCACAGGCCGGGCGCGCCGCTTTGTTTTTCTACCGACTACTGTCTACTGTCTACTGTCTACTGTATCTTGCCTTTTGCCTTTTGCCCTCCCCGCGCCTATGCTTTGGCGCGTGGCGACGGCGGGATTGAAGGGGAGCGGCGACGAGCAACTGCTGGCGGCGTGCCGCCGCGGCGACGAGGGCGCGTGGGAGGCGCTCGTCGCGCGCTACCAGCGGCTCATCTACGCCATCCCGCGCCGCGCCGGGCTCGACGAGGACGCTGCCGCCGAGGTTTTTCAGGACGTCTTCACCGCCCTCCTCGAAAGCATAGAGAGCATCGAGCAGCCGTCGCGTTTGCAGGCGTGGCTCGTCACGACCGCCAAGCGCAAGACCTGGCGCATGATCGGGCGCGCGCGCGCCGTGCGCCCCTTCTCGTCCGACGAGGGCGAGGCCGAGGACGAGATGTCCAACCTCGCCGACGAGGGCCTGCTCCCGGACGAGGCGCTCGCGCGGCTCGAAGAGCAGCACCTCGTCCGCGCAGCGCTCTCCGACCTCGGCGGGCGCTGCGAGAAGCTGCTGCGCCTCCTCTTCTACGCCCCCGAGAGCCCGCCCTACTCCGAGATCGCCGCCGCGCTCGGCACCCCCGAAGGCAGCATCGGCCCGACCCGCGCCCGCTGCCTCAGGAAACTGCTCGGCGTCCTGAAGAAGAAGGGGTTTTCGTGAATGGTGAATGGTGAATGGTGAATGGTGAGAAAAAACATCTTCCGTTCACCATTCACCACTCACTATTTATTTCCCGACGTATTTTTCGCGGCGACCGTTGCACTGTTTCGTCGAGCGGGCGTTAGGTTAAGCGCCCCCGGTGGAGCGGAAAATGAGACTGACCCCACGACACATACCCTTCGCGCGGCTGGCCGACCTGGCCGAAGGCCGCCTGTCGCCCGAGGCGGCGGCCGAAGACCGCGCGCACCTCGACGGCTGTACGAGCTGCGCCGGGCAGGCCGCACGGCTCGGCCACCTCGCCGCGCTGATGCGCGCCGACGCCTCCGAGGACGCGCCCCCCGCGCTCGTCGCCGACGTCGTGCGCATGTTCCGCGCGCGCAAGGGCCGTGCGCCCGAGCCGGGGCCCCTGCGCCGCCTCGTCGCCGCGCTCACCTTCGACAGCAGCAGCCTGACGCCCGCCTTCGGCGTGCGCTCGGGGCAGGCCGCGCCCGCGCGCCAGCTCCTCTTCAGCGCCGACGACCTCGACGTCGACCTCCGCCTCGCGCAAGGCCCCGACGGCTGGACGGTCTCGGGTCAGGTGCTCGGCGCGTGTACGGGCGGCGAGGTCGAGCTGGTCGGCGCGGGGGGCTCGACGGCCGCGCGCGCCGCGCTCAACGAGCTGTGCGAGTTCGCGCTCCCGCCCCGGCCCGAGGGCGCTTACGCGCTCCGCCTGCGCTTCGACGAGACCGAGGTCGAGATTCCCGAGCTGAGCCTCAAGGCTTAAGGGTCTCGCCGGCGAAGATAAAATTAACCGCGGAGGCGCGGAGACGCGGCCGACTTCTCCGAGCCGCGCCCCCCGCGTCCCCGCGTCTCCGTAGTCAACCCCTCTTGTCACCCAGCAGGCGAACCCGATGAACAGAGCGGAGCTGGTCTCACGACTGGTCTCGTCCGCGGGCGACGCGGAGCGGCGCGCGCTCCTCGCGGGGCACCCGTCGCTGGCCGACGTGTCGCTGGCCTACGCGCTCAAGGACGTCTGCCTCGAAGCGTGGAGCGGCGACCCGCCGCGCGCCGTCGCGGCCGCCGCCGCGCTCGAAGCCCTCGCCGCGTCGAACGACTCGGAGGAGGTCGCGGCCCTTTGCGACTGGGGCTCGGGCATCGCCGCGCTCGTCGGCGGCCGGATGGAGGAGGCCATCCGGCGGCTCGACGACGCCGAGGCGCGCTTCCGCCGCCTGTGCCAGCCGCACGCGGCCGGCTCCACGCAGGTCAGCAAGCTCATCGCGCTCGCCATGCTCGGCCGCTACGAGGAGGCCATCGAGACGGGCTTGCGCGCGCGCGACCGCTTCCTCGAACACGGCGACCTTCTCGCCGCCGGCAAGGTCGAGAACAACATCGGCAACATACACTTCCGACGCGACCGCTACCGCGAGGCCGAGCAGTTCCAGTCGGAGGCGCGTGCGCACTTCGCGGCCGTCGGCGACCGGCTCCAGCTCGCCAAGATAGACAACTGCCTCGCCAACACACACGTCGCGCTCCACCGCTTCCGCTCGGCCGAGGGGCTCTACCAGCAGGCGCTCGACTACGCCGAGGGCGCGGGGCTCACCGCCACGCTCGCCGAGATAGAGGGCAACATGGGCAACTTCGCCCTCTTCCAGGGGCGCTACGACCGCGCGCTCGACCTGCTCGAACGCTCGCGCCGTCGCTACGCCGCGCTCGGGATGCCGCACCAGTCGGCCGTCGCCGAGCTGGAGCTGGCCGACGCCTACCGCGAACTCAACCTCTCGG
>DASVSK010000364.1:0-3017 GCA_036388135.1 Pyrinomonadaceae bacterium
CCGGCAAGACGCGCGGCGCGGCCGAGGTCTGAAGGCCGACCCACCACGCCCGAACCCTTGAACACCCCCCGGCACCCTTTCCGAGAGACTCCGTGTATGCCTCTGTCGATACGGCTGAGGGTCTTCGTCGCCCTCTGCCTGATTCTCGCCCCCGCCGCGCCGTCCGCCGCACGGCAGCTCGCGCCGCTGCGCCCCCCGGCCGTCCCGCTCGTCACGCACGACCCGTACTTCAGCGCGTGGTCATTCTCCGACACGCTGGCCGCCGACCGCACGCGCCACTGGACGGGAGCGTTCCACGGGATGGTCGGGATGGCGCGCGTCGACGGCAAGCCCTTCCTGCTGATGGGCCAGTCCTACGGGCCGCTGCCCGCGCCGATGAGGCAGACGCGCCTTGAGGTGCTGCCGACGAGGACGGTCTACGAGTTCGAGGGCGGCGGCGTGCGCATCTCGCTCACGTTCCTGAGCCCGCTGCTGCCCGACGACCCGGAGGTCATGTCGCGCCCCGTCACCTACCTGACCTGGGACGTGAGGGCCACGGACGGCCGCGAGCACAAGGTGTCGCTCTACTTCGACTGCACGGCCGAGTTCGCGGTCAACACGACCTACGAGAAGGTCGTCTGGTCGCGGCTCAAGGCCGGCGGGCTGGGCGTGTTGACGTTCGGGTCGCAGCTCCAGCCCGTGCTCGAACGTTCGGGCGACGACCTGCGGATAGACTGGGGGTACCTGCACCTCGCCGTCCCGCCGGCGTGGGGCGGCGCGGACGTCATCGCCTGGAATCAGGCGGCGCGCGCGAGCTTCTCGAAGACGGGGACGCTGCCCGACTCGGACGACACGCGCATGCCGCGCATGGCGAGGGAGGAGACGCCCGTGCTCGCCGCCGTGACCGACCTCGGCGCGGTCGGCGCGGCCCCCGCCTCGCGCCACCTCATGATCGCCTACGACGACCGCTACTCAATCGAGTACTTCGGTCGCCGGCTGCGCCCATACTGGCGTCGCGGCGGCGTGGAGGTGGACGCGATGCTGAAGGCCGCCGCGCGCGACTACCCTTCGCTGCGGGAGCGGGTCGAGAAGTTCGACGCCGAGCTGACGGCCGACCTGCGCGCGGCGGGCGGCGAGGAGTACGCGCGCCTCGCGGCGCTGGCCTTCCGCCAGACCGTCGCGGCGCACAAGCTGGCCGCCGACTGGGACGGCACGCCGCTCTTCTTCTCAAAGGAGAACATGAGCAACGGCTCGGTAGCGACCGTCGACGTGACCTACCCTTCGGCCCCCTTCTTCCTGCTCTTCAACCCGCGCCTGCTTGAGGCGCAGCTCCGCCCCGTCTTCGACTACGCCGCCTCGCCCCGCTGGCGCTTCCCCTTCGCCCCGCACGACCTCGGGACGTACCCGCTCGCCAACGGCCAGACCTACGGCGGGCGCGAGACCTCCGAGGAGAACCAGATGCCGGTCGAGGAGAGCGGCAACATGCTCATCATGACGGCGGCGCTCGCCCGCGCCGACGGCGACGCGCGCCTCGCCGAGCGCTACTGGCCGCTGCTGGCGAAGTGGGCCGAGTACCTCCGGTCGGAGGGGATGGACCCGGAGCATCAACTGAGCACCGACGACTTCTCGGGCCACCTCGCGCGCAACACCAACCTCTCGCTCAAGGCCATCATCGCCCTCGGCTCCTACGCCGTCCTGTGCGACATGACGGGCAGGGCGGCCGAGGGCGACCGGTTCCGGCGCGAGGCGAAGGCGATGGCGGCCCGCTGGACGCGGATGGCGGACGACGGCGACCACTACCGCCTGGCCTTCGACAAGCCGGGCACTTGGAGCCAGAAGTACAACCTCGTCTGGGACAGGCTGCTCGGGCTGAACCTGTTCCCGCCTGAGGTGGCGCGGCGCGAGCTGGCCTTCTACAAGCGGAAGCAGAACCGCTACGGGCTGCCGCTCGACAGCCGCGAGTCCTACACCAAGCTGGACTGGGTCGTGTGGACGGCGACGCTCGCCGAGTCGGAGGCCGACTTCCGCTCGCTCGTCGCCCCCGTCTACCGCTTCGCACACGAGACGCCCGACCGCGTGCCGCTCGCCGACTGGTACGGCACGCTCGACGCCAAGCACCTCGGGTTCCGCGCGCGCTCGGTCGTCGGCGGCGTCTACGTCAAGATGCTGGCGGACGCGGCGCTTTGGCGCAAATGGAGCCGCCGCGCGGCGCGCTGAAGGCCGCGATTCGCGCCGCGCCGACGGCCTTCAGCCGCCGCGGTTTGATAAATCGTCGCGCGCTTGTATAGTGATGCGAGCTTGCGAAAATATCCCGCCGGGCCCCGCGCCCGTTCAAACTAAACAACTCAGGAGCACGCCGGCCGCGAGACCGGCGAAGAGGTCTGTGTCCGAGATGACAGGCTCATACATCGCGGGGCATTTCGCTTCGCACCAGCGCGTCATAGAGAAGTGCTTCGAGCGCCTGCTCGGCGAAGCCGAAGAGGTCGGGGACGTGCTGACGAACGCCCTGCGCGGCGGGCGCAAGGTCATCGCCTTCGGCAACGGCGGGAGCGCCACGCAGGCGAGCCACCTCGTCGGCGAACTGTTGGGACGCTTCAAGGCCACGCGCCAGCCATTCCCGGCCGTCGCCCTGTCGAGCGACCCCGGCACGGTCACCTGCATCGCCAACGACTTCGGCTACGACGCGCTCTTCGAGCGGCAGGCGCAGGCGCTGGCGCAACCGGGCGACGTGGCGGTCGGCTTCACGACGAGCGGCCGCTCGGAGAACGTCCGGCGCGGCCTCGACGCGGCGCGCGCGCGCGGCGCAGTCACGGTGGCGGTGGTCGGGGGCGCGGGCCTCGTCGGCGGCTCGGCCGACCACGTTCTGGCCGTGCCGAGCGACGAGACGGCGCACGTGCAGGAGGTGCACCTGATGCTGCTGCACGTCTGGTGCATACGCATCGACGCGGAGTTGGGGCAGGTCGAGTCTTGAGCTTAGGGCCGAAGGGGCGTCTGATGGCGGAAGAGAAAGAGCCGGGCGGCCGGGAAGAGTTTTCGCG
>DASVSK010000365.1:0-14776 GCA_036388135.1 Pyrinomonadaceae bacterium
TCGTCGGTGTTGTAATCCGAGGGGTACTTGAAGACGATGATGTCGCCGCGTCGTATCTCGCGCTGCGGCAGGAAGGGGAGCGCCGGCCCGGGCGCGAAGATGAACTTGTTGACGAGGAAGCGGTCGCCGACGTAGACCGTGTTCTCCATCGAGGCGGAGGGCACCACGGCCGCCTGCGCGACGAAGGTCATGAAGAAGACGGCCATGACGAGCACGACCGCGCCCGACTCGAAATACTCGCGCAGGAGGCCGCGCGGCGACCGGGCGTCGCCCGGCCGTTCGTCGGGCGGCTCGTCCCCGCCCGCGTCACGCGTCTGCCCCCTCTTCTCTTCCAGTGTCGTCGCCACCTCGGACTCGTCTTTCGGGCGGGCGGGCCGGCCGGCTTAGAGCGGCTGGCGTCCCGCGAAGCCCGCCTCCAGGTCGTGCCACCACTCAAGCTCGTCGCCCTCGCCCATCTCCCAGCAGAGCAGGACGACGCGCCCGTCGCGCAGCGTCGGGAAGTCGATGAGCCCGCGCTCGTAGTCTTTAATCTGCACGCCGAGCGTCTCCATCTCGCCGGACGCCTCGGCCAGCTCGGTCAGCGCCAGCACGTAGGCGGAGCCGCCCTGCATCCCGCCGCCGCCGCGTGCCGCGCCCTCCGCGGCCAGGCGCGCCTGCTCCTGCGACGCCGAGACGCGCGCGTACGCGCGCTGTATCCTGCGGACGATACCCCGCACGGTCGGCAGCAGCGCGTTGGCGTCTTCGACGGTGAAAAGCTTCATAAATCTTTGGTGAATGGTGAATGGTCAATAGTTAAAACAGGTTCTTACCATTCACCATTCACCATTCACTTTCCTACTGGTCATCCGTGACGCGGATGAAGTTCGGGTTGTGGGGGAGACGGCCGCCCTCGGGGCCGTCGGGTTCGGCGACGAGCTGCGGGACGGACTCGTCGAACTCTTCGGTGCGGCGCGCGTCGCCGTCCCGTTCCTCCGCGCCGTTGAGGAAGTCGCGCGCGTGCGACATCATCTCGTCGGCGTTGGACTGCGCGGGCTGGGCGTGGTTGGCGTAAGAGTTCGTGGAGTGCTGCTGCGGCTCCTGCGCGTGGTTGTTGTCGTAGTAGCGGTGCGAGTGGACGGGCTCCTTGCGCACCTTGTCGGCGATGTCGCCGAGGTCGATGAAGTAGTCGGCCACGTCGATGAGCTTGGGCGCGGTGTTCGAGCGGAAGCCGGCGACCTCCACCCGGCAGCCCTTGTAGGCGACCGCGTTGACGGCGTAGACGAAGTCCTCGTCGCCCGAGACGAGGACGGCCGTGTCGTAGCGCCCGGCCAGGGAGAGCATGTCGACGGCGATCTCGACGTCGAGGTTCGCCTTGCGCGTCCCGTCGTAGAAGGTCTTCAGCTCCTTGTGGATGACGCGGAAGCCGTTGCGGCGCATCCAGAGCAGGAAGCCCTGCTGGCGCTCCGCGCCGACGTCGACGCCCGTGTAGAAGAAGGCGCGCAGAAGCCTCCCGTCGCCCAGGAGGACGCGCAGGAGCTTGTTGTAGTCGATGTCGATGTTGTGGAACCGCGCCGCGTGAAAAAGGTTGTTGCCGTCGATGAAAACCGCCACCCTGCCTCTGTAGCCTAACTGCCAGGAGATGTTGTTAGTCGGATCATAATGCATGCGAAAGATCACCCCATTCGAGTTTCTGATTCACGAGATTTCAAACATCAGTTTTACCTGAGAAGCCGCGCGCCGATACCAAAACTTAGACAAAACGCCGTGCGCGCGGCGGCGAGTCATTTAACCACGAACGCCGGGGGCAGGACAACACGGGCGGAAGGACGAAGAGATTGCTTCATCGACTTATCGACTCATCGATTCAATGAAGAAATGAACAGATGAGTCGATGAAGCAATCTCTTCACCCCTCCGCTTAGTCGCCCTGACTCGCGCCGAGCAGGTCGCCGGTGGCCGCGTCGACGTAGACGAGTAGAGGGGCTTGCGGGTCGCCGGCCGCGACCTCCCAGGCGACGTGGAGTTCGAGCGTCGCGGGGTCGGCGTCGCGGCGGACGGGGAAGACGACGAGCTGGCGCGCGGCCGACGCGTCGGGCTGCGCGAGTGTGCGCGTCTGCTGCGCGCCGGCGCGGTCTGTGTAGGTGACGGGGCGGTTGGCGAGCGCGGCCGCGGCCTGTTGGGCCGTCAGGGTCTTCGGCACCGAGGCGAGCGTGCGGCCGAGCGCCGCGGTCGCGGGGACGGCCGTGCTCGAAAGTCCGACGACGCGGAGGTCGGGCGTGAAAGTCACTTCGACCACCCCGTAGCCGTTGCGCAGCGGGTAGGCGAAGGGCGTCTGCCTGTAGAGTGCCCGCCGAGCGCCGCCGCCCGCGCCCGGCGCGTCCGACACCTCTACGAGCGACAGGTGCTTCAGGTCGAAGCCGAGGAGCGGCGCGGCCGTCGTCAGGAAGCGGCGCAGAGACTCGCGCGTCTCCTCCTCCGAACGGTTCTGCTCGTCGTCGATGACGACTAGGGGCAGCCGCGGGTAGTCCGTGAGGCCGGCGGGGAGCGCGGCCAGCGTCGCGGTCACGGGGCGCAGCTCGGGCGCGGGCCCCGCCGCGGCGGCCTGCTCGCCGAGGACGGTCTTCCAGCCGGCGAGCGCGGCCGTGCGCCGCTCCTCGCTCGCGGCGAGCACGGCGAAGGGCGGCGGCTGGTTGGCGCGCGGGCGCTCGGGGCTCGCCGTCCGCGACGCCGACGCGCACGCGCCGAGCGGGAGCGACGACGCGAAGAGTAAGAAGGCGGACGCGATTCGGCGGGTGAAGGTCATATGCCTTACTGAAGTGACGTCTAAAATGTTGAAGGGGAAACGGACGAGAGGGATTATACTCAAGAACGAACGCGGGGCAATCGGTTTCGACGGCGGCGGGATTTCAAAAGGTACGGAGGGGAGCTTGGCGCGCGAGGAGGAGTTCGCGGGTTTGGAGGAGCTGGGGCGGCTCGACGGGCGCGAGCCGGACGCGGCGCGCCCCTTCGCGCCCGAGCAGATGGTGGCCTGCGACGAGTGCCTGCGCGCCAACGCGCCGACGCGGATGCTCTGCCTCTACTGCGGCGCGCGGCTCCCCGCGACGGGGCAGAGCGTGGCGCTCCGACGCCCCGCGCTGAAGAAACTTGAGGAGTGGGAGCACGGCTTCAACGTCGTGACGCTCCGGCGCGGGGCCGGAGCGCTGACGTCGGATGCCGCGGAGGAGGCGGCGTCGCTCCTGCGTCTCGACGCCGGGGGGCTTAAAGACATTCTGGTGGAGGGGCGGGCCATGCCGCTCGCGCGCGCGTCCTCCGCGGACGAGGCGTGGCTGATCGTCGAAAGACTCCGCGGGCTCGGCCTGAATACGGAGGTCTTCCCCGACGATGTGCTGGCGCGAAGGCCCCTGCGCGTTCGCGCGTTCGAGTTCGGAGGGGACGCGCTCGTCTGCCGCGCCGCGCCCGAGGCCGAGCCGCGGCGTGTGCCCTTGTCTGAGGTCGTGCTGATCGTGAAGGGGCGCGTCGTGTCGCGGCGCGTCGAGGTCGCCGAGCGCAAGCGCGGCCTCGCGGGCCGGAGTGAGATGGTCGAGGCGCGCGAGCTGGCGACGGACGAGGCCGTGCTCGACGTCTACACGGCTTGCGGCGACCGGCACGCCGCGGCCGCCGCGACGGACGCGGGCTTCCGAGTCCTGTCGGGCGGCTTCGACTACTCCTGCCTCGGCGAAGCCAAGGGGCTGCTCGCCGCGGAGAACTTTAACGCGCTGGTTGGGGCGCTGCGCGCCCTCGCGCCGTCGGCGGCCTACGACGAAGACTACGGGCGTCTGCGTCCGCTGCTCTCGGACGTGTGGCCCTCGGCGGAGCGCACGGAGTCGCTCGGGCTCCGGCGCGAGGGCGCGGGGCGCATCAACACGGAGGCCGTGACGACGGTCAGCAACGAGGGACAGTTCACGCGCTACGCGCGACTGCGCCACCTGCTGGTGCTGCGCGCGCGGGCGGAGAGTTTATGAAGCATCACGGCGGGAACAGGCGGGGGCCGGGGCGGCGCGAGGGCGGCGGCGAGCAGACGCGCGGGCGCGCGCCGCGCACGCAGGACGTCGACGCGCGCCGCAGGCAAATCGACGCGCAACGCGGGGACATTAACGACCGCGGGAGAGAGGCCGGCGCGCACCGGAGCGACAAAAGCGCGCACCGACTTCAGAATGACCCGCACCGGCGAGAGTTTGTGACGCCCCGGGGCGAGAATGACGCGCACCGTCGCCCGGTCGACGCGCACCGGCCTGATGCTAACGCGCACCGGCCGGAGAACGACGCGCACCGGCACGATAAAAACACGCACCGGGGCCGTAAAGGCGCGCACGGGCGCGGGAACGAATCGCCGGGCGAGCGTGTGGCGCGCGCGTTCGGCGGGGGGGCGGAGCGCGTCCACGCCCCGCGCTTCGCGGAAGGCGAGCCGCGCGAGCCGGCCCACCGTCAACAGTCGGAGGAGGACGGTGCGCACGTCTTCGGCGTCCAGCCCGTGCTCGAAGCGTTGCGCGCGGGGACGCGACCCGTGGAGCGTCTGACGGTGGCCGAGGGCGCGCACGAGTCGCGCCTGCGCGAGATACTTGAGATAGCGCGTTACGCCGACATCCCCGTCCGCCGCGTGCCGCGCCCGGAGCTGCAACGCCTCGCGGCGGGCGCGAACCACCAGGGCGTCATCGCCACCATCGCCGCCGCGCACTACACGCACGCCGACGAGCTGCTCGACGCACTCGCGGCGCGCGTCGGCACCGAAGAGCCGCCGCTCGCCGTCGTGCTCGACGGCGTCGAAGACCCGCGCAACCTCGGCGCGGTCATCCGCACGGTCGAGTGCGCGGGCGCGCACGGCGTCTTCGTCCCCGAGCGCCGCGCCTCGGGGCTCACGGAGACGGTGGCGAAGGCCGCGGCGGGGGCGCTCGAATACGTACCCGTGTCGCGCGCGGCCAACGTCGTCCGGCTCATCGAGGAGCTGAAGGGGCGCGGCATCTGGACGGTCGGCACGGCCGCCGGGGCCGAGACTTCGTACGCCGACTGGGACTGGACGCAGCCGTGCGCGCTGCTGCTCGGCGGCGAGGGCGAGGGGCTGCGCCGCCTCGTCCGCGAGCGCTGCGACGTGCTGGTCAGCATCCCGCTGCGCGGCCAAATCGAATCGCTCAACGTCTCGGTCGCCGCCGGCATCGTCCTCTACGAAGCCGTCCGCCAGCGAACCGCGCGCCGCCGGGATGCGTACAAGGATACCGGAACGATGAACGACGAGGGCTGAACCGCAAGGCGGAAGCTGCTCAGTTCGTCGTTCGTCGTTCGTCGTTAATGTGGAGGTTCACAGATGTTCTGCCCGAAGTGCGCGACGCAAAATCTGGATGACGCGAAGTTCTGTCGCTCGTGCGGCACGGACATCAGCCTCGTGCCGCAGGCCGTGACGGGGCAGCTCGCCGCACGCCTGTCGGCCGCCGACGACACGCGGCACGGGCGGCGGGGCCGGCGCGAAAGCCGCCACGGGCGGGCGAGCATCGAGCGCGTCATCAAGAACCTCTTCATGGGGGTGGCCTTCATCTTCGTCGCCTTCGCCGTCAGGACGTGGGCCCCGGCCGGCCACATCTGGTGGTTCTGGATGTTCCTGCCGGCGGCCGCGATGCTCGCCGACGGCGTCTCCGCCTACCTGCGCCTCGCGTCGGAAGGGAAGAGCCACACCCCGCAGAGTTACGCGCAAGCGCAGCCTTCCATCCCGCCGCAGCCGCGCCGCGCCGGCGCGCTGACGCCCGCCGACACGGGCGAGATGATTCCCCCGCCGAGCGTCACCGAAGGAACCACGCGCCACCTCGGCGTGCCCGCCGAACGCAAGCGCGGCGACGTCTGAAAGCGCCTGCCGCCGACGCCCGTGCCCCGCCCGACCGCCGCGTTGTATAGTCTCCAAAAGGTGTCCGCAGGATGAGTGAGACGAAAGAAGCGCGCGTCTGCGTCCCGGTCTGCGTGCGGCGCGCGGACGAGCTGCGGCCGTCGGTCGTGCGCGCCGAGGAGTTCGCCGACGTCGTCGAGCTGCGCCTCGACTGTCTCGAAGAAGACGAGCTTCCGAACGCGCTGGCCCGGCTCGGCGCGCTGGCGGGCGAGACGCGCCTCTCCTTCATCATCACCTACAGGCCGCGCGAGCAGGGCGGCGGGCGCGACGTGAGCCCCGAAGAGCGTCTGAGCTTCTGGCGCGACGTGCCCGAACTGCTGCGCGGCGTGACGGGACGCCTGCGCCCGTTCGTCGACCTGGAACTCGACCTGCTTGAGTCGCCGCACGCCGGGTCGCTCCGCGAGCTTTTCCAAAGCTTCAGAGTCATCTGCTCGCACCACGACTTTCGAGGGACGCCCGCCGGCCTCGAAAGCCTGTTCGAGCGGATGGCGCGCACCCCGGCCGAGATTCTGAAAATCGCGGCGCGCGCGAACTCCATCGCGGACTGCGCGGACGTCCTGCGGCTGTGCGAGCGAGGGCGGCGCGAGGGGCGCGAGGTCATCGCCGTCTCGATGGGTGAGGCGGGGCTTTTGACGCGCGTGCTCGCGCCCGCCTTCGGCGCGTTCCTCACCTACGGCTCGCTCGACGCGGCGCAGGCGACCGCGCCCGGCCAGATAGAAGCGCGCGAGCTGCGCCGAGTCTACCGCGTGGGCGGGTTGAGTAAGGGGACACTCGTCACGGGGCTCGTCGGCTCGCCCGTCGGCCACTCGCTCTCGCCCTACATGCACAACGCGGCCTTCGCTTCGCTCGGGCTCGACGCCGTCTACCTGCCGTTCGAGGTCGCGGACCTGCCGGAGTTCATGCGGCGTCTGGCCGACCCGCGCACGCGTGAACTCGGCTGGAACCTGCGCGGCCTGAGCGTCACCGCGCCGCACAAGCAGGCGATTATCCCGCACCTCGACCGCGTCGCGCCCGTCGCGTCGCGCGTCGGCGCGGTCAACACCGTCGTCGTCTCCGATGAGCGCGGGCTCGAAGGCTTCAACACGGACGCCGATGCGTCGGTGGTGCCGCTCGCCGGGCTGGTCGAGTTGAAGGGCGCGCGCGCGGCGGTCATCGGCGCGGGCGGCGCGGCGCGCGCCCTTCTGTGGGCGCTCGGCGAGCGGGGCGCGGTCGCGACGGTCTTCGCGCGCGACGACGTGCGCGGCCGCAAGGTGGCCGATGAGTTCGGGGCCGAGTCGGCCGTGCTCGACGGCGCGCGCTTCGGCGGCTTCGACGTCGTCGTCAACACCACGCCGCTCGGCACGCGCGGCTCGCGCGAGTCGGAGACGCCCGCCACCTCCGCGCAACTGCGCGGCGCGCGCGTCGCTTACGACCTGGTCTATAACCCCGCAGAGACGCGCTTTCTCGGCGAGGCGCGCGAGGCCGGCTGCCTGACGGTCGGCGGCCTCGGGATGCTCGCCGCGCAGGCCGAAGAGCAGTTCCGCCTCTGGACGGAACGCGAGCCGCCGCCCGGCGCGATGCTCGCCGCGGCCGAAAGAAAGTTGTCAGATGCTTGATGTTAGATGTTAGTGAAGACGAGACGCCTTTTACGAAAAAGGCTCTTAATGCCCCACCGCTTGCGGTGGGGATGGATGAGCCAGCTTGAGGGCAGGCTCGATGCCTGCCGGCGAGCTAAGCGGTGTTGCTAGAATGCGCGGATGGTCTGGAGACGCACAGCGCACGCCGCCTACGACACGGCGTACCACCTCGTCTGGTCGCCGAAGTACCGCAAGAGAATCCTCGAAGGGGCGCTGGCGGCGCGCGTCGAGGAGATGTTCAAAGAGATCGGCGAGGCGTACGACATCACGATAGACGAGATGGAAGTTAGCCCCGACCACGTGCATGTCTTCTGCTCGTTCCCGCCGCGTTATTCGATCGCGCAGGTGGTGACGCGCTTCAAGAGTCTTTCGGCGCGGGGCGTCTTCCGCGAGTTCCCGCAGGTCAAGCGGAGACTCTGGGGAGGGGAGTTCTGGGAAGACGGCTACTTCGCCAGAACCGTTGGCGACAAGGTGACGGCGGAAGTGATTCGCAAGTATATCCGCCGCCACAAAGAGGCCGAAGACCCGCAGCTAGACCTGTTCGGGTGAATCAGGCGAAAGCCCCACCGCTTGCGGTGGGGATGTTTTACTAACATCTAACATCCGGCATCTGACATCTACCTTATGGAACGTTACAGCAGGCAGATTCTTTTCGAGGGCATCGGCGAGGAGGGGCAGCGCCGCCTCGCCGCGTCGCGCGCGCTGGTCGTTGGTTGCGGCGCGCTCGGGTCGGCGCAGGTCGAGATGCTGGCGCGCGCGGGCGTCGGGCGTCTGCGCGTCGTCGACCGCGACTTCGTCGAGGAGTCGAACCTCCAAAGGCAGACGATGTTCACCGAGCGCGACGCGCGCGAGCGCACGCCGAAGGCGGTGGCGGCCGCGCGCCGCGTGGCCGAGATAAATTCGGAAGTCGGGTGCGAGGCCGAAGTGGCGGACGTCAGCCAGTCGAACGTCGAGCGGCTGGTCGGCGGCTGCGACGTGGTGCTCGACGGGACGGACAACTTCGCCACGCGCTTCCTCGTCAACGACGCGTGCGTCAAGCTCGGCGTCGCGTGGGTCTACGGCGCGGCGGTCGGGAGCTACGGCGTGACGCTGACGGTCAGGCCGAAGGTCACGCCGTGCCTGCGCTGCGTCTTCCCCGAAACGCCGGCCGCGGGCTCGGCCCCGACGTGCGACACGGCGGGCGTCATCATGCCCATCATCTCGGTCGTCGCCGCGGTGCAGGTCGCCGAGGCGCTGAAGCTGCTGGCGGGGAGGGCCGAGAGCCTGCACGGCGGGCTGATGCAGTTCGACGTGTGGCGCAACGAGTGGCGGCGCATCTCGGCGGGCGCGCGCGCGCCGGACTGCCCGGCGTGCGCGCTCGGGCGGTTCGAGAGCCTTGAGGCCGAGGCGGGCGACGTGGCGACCGTGCTGTGCGGGCGCGACGCCGTGCAGGTCTCGCCGCGCGGGGCGGCGGCGCTCGACCTCGGCGCGCTGGCGGCGCGCCTGAGCGCGGCGGGCGAGGTCAAGTCGAACGAATACCTCGTGCGCCTGCGTGCGGGCGGGTACGAGCTGACCGTCTTCCGCGACGCGCGCGCCATCGTGCGTGGGACGGACGACGCCGCGGTGGCGCGCTCCGTCTACGCGCGCTACGTGGGGACTTGAGCCGCGCCTTTAAAGGCGGACGTGGTTTCCAGCGCCCGACTTTCGGGTTATGATTCCTGGAGGCGGTCGTGAACGAACGTCGCGCAGGCCGCGCGCCCCGTCGCGAGATTGAAAGCGAACAATTGTACTTGATGACTAACAGACGCATGCCCCTTCGCACCCTCCGACTCTTCCTCCTCTCGTCAGCCGCAGTCCTTCTCTTCGTCCTCGGCGCGCGCGCCGGCGGCCCCGTCCTGTGGGAGACCGACTCGCGCGCCGAGCTTCTGAACGGCGAGGCGCGCGGCGTCTCCGTGACGGACACGGGCGCGCTGATGCTCGCGCCACGTTTCACGCAGGTCTTCGACACCGAGCAGGCTTACATCTGGTCGAGCGCGGCCGACGCCGCGGGGAACGTCTACCTCGGCACGGGGCACGACGGCCGCATCTTCCGCGTCGGCGCGGACGGGCGCGGCGCGCTGCTTTACGACGCGGCGGAGCTCGACGTGACGGCGCTCGTCGTCGGGCGCGACGGCGCGCTCTACGCCGGCACCTCGCCCGAGGGCAAGGTCTACCGTGTGACCGCCGACGGCAAGGCCGAGGTCTACTTCGACCCGCCCGACAGGTACATCTGGTCTCTGGCGCTGATGGGCGACGGCGCGCTCGCCGTCGGCACGGGCGACACCGGGCGGCTCTACCGCGTGAGCGCGGCCGGGGCGAAGCCCGAGGCGTCGCTCCTCATCGACACGAACGAGACGCACGTCATCTCGCTCGCGGCCGACGGCCGCGGGAACCTCATCGCGGGCACAGACCCGGGCGGGCTCGTCCTGCGCGTCTCGCCCGAGGGCAAGGCGTTCGCGCTCTTCGACTCGCCGCTGCGCGAGATTCACGCGCTGGCGCTGGCCGCCGACGGGTCGATCTACGCGCTGGCGCTCGGCGACGCGGCGACGGGGCCGCGGCCGTCGACGACCACGACCGGCGTCTCGACCCAGACCGTGAGCGCCTCGACGGCCGGCGGGACGGTGACGGGCACGGTGACGACCGACGACGGGGGCGCGGCGCAGACCGTCACCTTCGGCGCGCAGCCGCAGACGCCCACGCGCAGCCGCAACGAGTTGCAGGGCGCGCGCAGCGCCGTCTTCCGCATCGGCGCGGACGGCGGCTCGGACGTGCTGTGGAGTTCGCAGACCGTGACGGCCTTCTCGCTGGCGGCCGCGCCGCAGAGGCCGGGCGTGCTCGTCGGCACGAGCGACAAGGGGCGCATCTACTCGGTCGCGGACGACGGGCGCGACACGCTGCTCCTCCAGTCGAGCGAAGACCAAATCTCGTCGTTCGTCGTCCGCGGCTCCGAGGTGTTCGTGGCCTCGTCGAACCAGGGCAAGCTCTTCCGCCTCGGGGCCGAGACGCAGGCCGAGGGGACTTACGAGTCGCCCGTGCGCGACGCGAAGTTCGTCTCCTCCTGGGGGCGGGTCTGGTGGCGCGGGCGCGGGCAGGTCGAGTTGCAGACGCGCACCGGCAACACCGAGCGCCCCGACATGACCTGGAGCGACTGGAGCGCGCCGCAGCGCGACCCCGCGGGCGCGGGCGTGACCAGCCCGCGCGCACGCTTCATCCAGTGGCGCGCCGTGCTGCGCGCGGCGCAGGGCTCGGACGCGCGCGTCGAGGCCGTCAGCCTCTCGTACCTGCCGCGCAACGTCGCGCCCGAGGTCTTGCAGATTCAACTGCTGCCCGTCGGCATCGCGCTCCAGTCGGCGATGCAGGTGCCCGTCGACCCGAACATCGAGGCTTCCGGCATCGACCCGGCGCTCATCGGGCCGCAGGTGCAGATACCGCCCCGCCGCCTGTTCCAGCGCGGCGCGGTCTCCTTGCAGTGGCAGGCCGAAGACCGCAACGGCGACCAGCTCCTCTACTCGGTCTTCTACCGCTCGGTCGGCGAGAACACCTTCCGCCCGCTCAGGGAGAACACGCGCGACAACTTCTTCTCCATCGACGGCGCGACGCTCGGCGACGGGCGCTACGTCTTCAAGGTCGTCGCCACGGACGCGCCCGAGAACTCGCTGGGGCAGGCGCTCTCGGGCGAGCGCGTGAGCGAACCCGTGGAGGTGGACAGCACGCCGCCCGTCGTGCGCGCGGCGGGCGAGCCGCAGGCGGGCCCCGACGGCCGCGCGCGCGTGCGCTTCACGGTCGAGGACGCGAGCGGGCGGCTCCGCCGCGCCGACGTCTCGGTCGACAGCGGCGAGTGGCGCGCGGTCTTCCCCGAGGACGGCATCGCCGACGGCCCGCGCGAATCTTACGCGCTCGACCTGCCGCTCTCGGGCGCGGGCGAGCACACGATTTCTCTGCGCGCGATTGACGGCAGTGGCAACGTCAGCAGCGCCAGGGTCGTCGTAAGACGTTGAAAGACGGGCGGGTGGCGGCGCGCCCCGTTTTCATGCACGATACGGTGCGACCCCCGACGATACGGTGCGAAGGGCGTAAATCCGGCCCGCAAAAGGCTTGAAGAACGGCGCGGCCGGTCGTGGCACTGGCTTTGCAAACTTGAGTGGGCGAGACTCGCGCGTCTCTCCTTCTCCCTCCCATGCGCGGTAAAAACATGAGGAGGCAAAGGTCAGAAACCATGAAGCTTTTTAAGCAGCTCATCATCACATTCGTCGCTTCGTGCGTGCTCGCCGTCGGCGCGATGGCGTTCGAGCCGCAGAAGAACAACCCGAAGCCGCCCCCGCCGCCGAAGCAGCCGCAGGAGGTGCCGAAGCCGCCCAAGGACTCCCCGCCCCCGCGCAACGACAACGGCAACAAGGGCGCGAGCGAGGGAAAAAAAGGGGGAAAGCCATAGGGCTCCTCGCCGCGAGCTTGTCCCCGGCCGCCGAAAGGGCGGCGGGCGCGAGACGAACCGCGAGCCACGGAAAGCGGCCCGGCCACGCGAGGCGTCGGGGCACACACACTCAGGCGCGCCGGCGGAGGCGGTAAAGACCCCCGACAGCGCGCCCGAACTTTTTTTACGAGGGGGACTGAAAAGGTGAAGCGAAAAATTCTGAGGACCGGCGTCTTTCTGTTCTTACTCTGGGGGGCGCTCTTCTCGCCGCTCGCGGGCGAGGCCGTGGGGCAGTGGAGGCGCGGACGCGTCCAGCAGAGCGCCCAGCCGAGGCGCGCCGACCCGCGCCTCGTCGCGCAGGCCGAGCGCGTCGCGGGCGACCGCTTCCAGTTCGAGTCGCTGACGCCGGGCGGCGTGCGCGTCTACTCGGTCGGCCGCCCGAACCCTTCGGCGATGCGCGCCATCGACGGCGGGCTCGCCGAGCTGTTCGCCATCGCGCGCCGCCGCGGCTACCGGCAGAGGCTGAGCCACTCGGACTACACGGTCTTCATCGGCCGCGCCGACCGGCAGCGCGACTCGGCCGGGGCCTACTCGCCCGACATCGCCGTGGGCGCGGCGCAGTACGCCGGGAGCGTCTACGACAAGGGCGGCTACGTCTTCGCCGCGGGGATGGTGCTCTCGATGGAGCCGGGCGCGTTCCTCATCGCCGAGCACGAGCGCGACTTCGCCCGCATCGCCAACGTCGCGCGCTACGAGGGCGAGCACATCGTCCTCTACCACAACGACCGCCAGCTCTACTCGCGCACCTACGACCATAGCCGCGGCGGCAGCCACCCGATAATTCAGTAGGCAGCAGGAAGTAGACAGTAGTCAGTAGTCAGTAGAAAAACTTCGGCGGGCGTTGCAGGTTAAAAACCCGACGCCCGCCGAAGTCGTCTTTACTACTGACTACTGACTACTGACTACTGTCTACTGCCTACTTCCTCACTTCATCGTGGTGGCCGAGAGGACGACGATGACGCTCTTGTCGGCGATGCTGGTGGTGCCGGCGACGACGCGCTCGCCCTCGCGCAGCGAGACGGGGTTGCGGAAGCCGACGCTCTCGTAGACCACCTTGTCCCCGCCGAGCCAGAGCGGCACCTTCAAGTCCATGATGAACTCTTCGATCTTCACGCGCGACTGCCCGCCCGCGCCGTCGAGCGAGACGGCGCGGAGGTTGTAGTTGTAGTAAACCGGGTTCTTGTTGGCGGGCGTGTCGTTCGCCATCAGCAGGTCGGCGACGCCCTTGTTGGAGTTGTCGCTCCGCCCCTCCTTGCCGCGCACTATCTGCGAGCCGATGAGGTTAAAGTTCTTGTAGCCGAGCGTCGACTGGAGCTGCCTGACGACGTCGGACAGCTCCGCCGGGTAGCGGTTGGCGACCGCCTCCGCGTTCGAGGCGACGAGCATGTGGACGCGGAACTCAATCGCGGGGCGCGAGGGCTCGGGCGTGTCGAGCCGGCGGATGGCCTCCTCGATGACGGCGATGTTCTCGGGGAAGTCGCGCACCGAGATGGTGCGGAACTCCGTGTTGGGCGAGACGACCGCGCCGCGGAAGCCGCTGGTGAGCGGCGCGAGCACGCGCGAGAGGCTCAGCGGGTCGCGGTTCCTGATGTCGAAGACGCGGTTCTGGAACATCTTCTGGGTGACGAAGTTGTCCTCCTGCTTCGGCTGTTCCGACTGCGCGCTCGCCGCGCCCGCCGCGCACAGCGCGAGGGCGAGCGCGAGAAAAATTCTGCGTCTGGCTGAAAGCATGGTCTCTCCTTCTTCTGACGTGTTGGTCTGCCGACCGACGCTCGCCACCCTTACACGCGCGTCTTCGTCAAAGGTTGCAGGAAAAGTGTTGGACGCCGTGCGGGGCGGCACGTACAATGCCCGCGCCGGCGTTTCCGGTCGCGCGGCGAGTGCCTCCCGGCCTCCGCCGGCCGTTCACCCAAACATCTGCGAAAGGACTTTTGAGCCCCGGTGTCGAAAGAGGGCGTGCCGCGAGGAGTCGTGTGCGCGGGGCACACGCCGTCGCCTCTTCGACGCGGGGGCGTGGCTGCCGGAAGGTTTTCGACGGTGCCGCCTTTGACCGCCTGCCGCCATCCGCCCGCCGACTGATCCCATGCGACGAATCGATCTCACGAAGGCGCAGGCCGCGCGGTCGTCGACGATACGCGACATCAACCGGCAGTTCGTCCTCAACTACATACGCGACCGCGAGCCCATCTCGCGCGCCGACATCGCGCGCTCGACCGAGCTACAGCGCTCGACCGTCTCGACCATCGTCGAGGAGCTGAAGGACGAGGGGCTCATCGAGGAGATAGGCGCGGGCGCGTCTACGGGCGGGCGTCGGCCGACGCTCCTGCGCCTGCGCGCCGCCGGGGCCACGGCCGTCGGCGTCGACATCGCCCCTTCCTTCACCACCATCGCGACGAGCGACCTCGTCGGGCGCGTGCTGACGCGCGAGCGCTTCGAGAACAGCCCCCGCCCGGAGGAGTTGGCCGCGCAGGTCATCGAGCGCCTGCGCGAGATAGCCGCGCGCGAGCACCAGGGGGCCATCGCGGGCGTCGGCGTGAGCCTGCCCGGCCTCGTCGACACGGGCACCGGGCGCGCCATCTACATCCCGTACTTCCGCTGGCGCGACTGGCCCATCGCCGAGGAGATCGAGCGCGCGACGGGGCTGAAGGCGCGCGTCGACAACGACGCCAACGCCGCCGCGCTCGCCGAGCTTTGGTTCGGGCGGCCCGAGGTGAGCGAGGCGCGCGACTTCATCATCGCGCTCGTCGCGGAGGGCATCGGCACCGGCATCGTCTTCGACGGGCAG
>DASVSK010000366.1:0-2623 GCA_036388135.1 Pyrinomonadaceae bacterium
CGCGACGAGCGCAGTACGCGCCCGCGCGAGTCCTGCGCCAGCGCGTAGCCGCGCCCGAGGACGGCGAGCGGCGACAGCGCGTCGAGCCCCGCGGCCGCGACGGCGAGGCGCGTGCGCGCTTCGTCGAGTCGCGCGCGCGCCGACGCCTCCAGCGCCGCGCCGCCCACAGTCAGGCGCACGCGCGAGCGCGACGCGGCCGACGCCACCCGCGCGGGCGAAAGTTTCTGCACGACGGCGTCGAGCCTGCGGCGCGCGGCGCGGCCCAGGTCGCCCCCTCGGTTCTCAAGCCGGCAGCGCACGTCGCCCAGCTCCTCGCGCGCGACCCTCAGGCGCATCCTCACCTCGTCGAAGCCGGGCGACATCGCCGCCTCCTGCACGCGCGCGCGCTCGGCCAGCAGGCGGTAGCGCGCCGCGTTGACGAGCCCGTGCGTGAGCCGCTCGACGTAGCCGCCTATCTCGTCCTCGCGCTCGGCGACTATCTCGGCGGCGGCCGTCGGCGTCGCGGCGCGCACGTCGGCCGCGAAGTCCGCGATGGTGAAGTCGGTCTCGTGCCCGACGGCCGAGATGACCGGGACGACGGAGGCGCGGATGGCGCGCGCCACCTCCTCGGCGTTGAAGGCCCAGAGGTCTTCGCTGGAGCCGCCGCCGCGCCCGACGATGATGACGTCGACGCACTCCTCCGCGAGCCCTGCGGCCGCGGCGCGCAGGTGGTGCTCGTTGAGCGCGCGGATGGCGCGCGCCACCTCGGCGGCCGCGCCCTCGCCCTGCACGCGCGTCGGCGCGAGCAGGATGCTGACGGTGCGCGTGCGCCGCTCGACCGTGCGGATGATGTCGCGGACGGCCGCGCCCGTGGGGCTCGTCACCACGCCGACGCGGCGCGGCAGGACGGGCAGCTCGCGCTTCAGGGCCTCGTCGAAGAGGCCCTCGGCGGCCAGCCTCTCCTTCAACTGCTCGAAGGCGACGCGCAGCGCGCCCGCGCCGACGGGGTCGAGCGCCTCGACGACCAGCTCGTACTCGCCGCGCGGCGCGTAGACCGTCATCCGCCCGCGCACGCGCACGAGCAGCCCGTCCGAGGGGCGGAAGCGTATGCGGGAGTTGACGCCGCGGAAGCAGGTGGCGCGCAACTGCGCCGCGTCGTCGCGGACGGTGAAGTACCAGTGGCCGGAGGCGGCCTGCCGGAAGTTGGAAATCTCGCCCTCGACCCACACGGACGCGAACCGGCTCTCCAGCGCGCCGCGCACCTGCGACGTCAGCTCCGAAACCGTCAGCGGCCGGCGCTCCGTCTCGTCGAACAGGGACATCAGAATGGGGCGAGACATATCAGGACGGAAGGATGAAGGATGAGGGGTGAAAAGGCAAGAGAGCAGTAGTCAGTAGACAGTAGACAGTAGTCAGTAGGCTCCGCTAAACGTGACTTGCGGTGTGCGCCCCGCGCCCCCGGCTGAGAAGGTTTTTCTACTGGCTACTGGCTACTGGCTACTGTCTACTGCCTACTGGCTACTGACTACTGACTACTGCTTGGCGTAGTAGCCCTGGCGGTAGAGGAGGCGGAGGTTCTGCTTCTTGAGCGCGGGGTCGGTGATTTCTATGCGTAGCTTGCGGAATGAGCCGTCGCGGGCGCGGTTGGTTGGGGCGTAGGTGATGAGGTATTGCGAGCGCAGCTCCTGCTCGATCTGGGCGAAGGCGGAGGCGAGGTCGGCGGGCTTTTTGGGGAAGAAGGCGCGGCCGCCGGTCTGGTCGGAGAGCGTCTGGAGGAAGTCGCGGCGCATCTCGCCGAAGCCGAAGTCGCGGTCGCGGATGCCGATGGAGTAGACGACCGTGTTGTGGCGCACCGCGTACTCGGCGGCCTGGTAGAGCCGCACGCGGCTGCTCGTGTCGTCGCCGTCGGAGAGGAGGATGACGGCGCGGCGCGTCCGCTCGGGCGTCTTCGAGAGCACCTCGCTGACGGAGAGGACGACCGCGTCCCACGCGCCCGTCAGGCAGCGCAGGCGGACGTCGGGCGGCGCTTCGAGGTTCTGGCACTCGGGGCTCTTGTCGGTGAAGCGAACCCGGAGCGCGTCGACGGCGGCGAGGATGCGCGAGACGTCGGAGGTGGAGAGCAGTTCGAGCCGCGTGACGCCGGTGAAGGAGAGGACGGCCGCCGTGTCGCGCGCGGGGCGGAGCACCGAGCGGACGAAGGCGGACGCCGCCTCCTGCTCCTGCTTTAAGACCTTCTCCTGCGAGGCCGAGGTGTCGACGAGCAGGACGAGCGAGAGCGGCGCGTCGGTCTCGCGCTCGAAGGAGGCTAACGTCTGCTCGACGCCGTCTTCGAGCAGTCGCACGTCCTCGGCGCGGAGCGTGTTGACGAAGCGCCGCTTCCTGTCGGTCGCCGACAGCAGCACGTTCGTCAGCACGGTGTCGATGCGCTCGACCTCCTCGACCTCGGCCGGCGTCGGAGATGGCGTCGGGGACGGTGCCGGGGATGGTGTCGGCGTCGGCTCGGGCGCGGGAGTCGCAGTCGGCGCGGGCGTTTGCGCGGGTGTCGGCGCGGGTGTCGGCGCAGGCGTCGCCGTCGGCGTCGGCTGTTGCGTCTCGGGAGTCGGGGTCGGAGTCGGGGTCGGCTCCTGCGCGCGCGCGTTCGGCG
>DASVSK010000367.1:0-2394 GCA_036388135.1 Pyrinomonadaceae bacterium
GAGCCCGAACTCAATTTTCGACGTCGGCTCGGTCAGGAAGCAGTTCGTCGCGGCGGCCGTCCTGCTCCTCGTCGAAGACGGACGTCTCTCCCTCGACGACGACGTCCGCAAGCACTTTCCGGAGCTGCCCGATTACGGCCACAAGATCACGGTGAATCACCTGCTCACACACACCTCCGGCCTTCGCGACTGGCAGGGGCTCCGGCCGCTGACGGGAGGGGGTAACGTCGACGTGGTGAGCCTGATTCTGCGCCAGCGCGGACTCAACTTCGCGCCGGGCGAGGAATGGTCTTACTCGAACAGCGGCTACGTGCTGCTGACCGACCTCGTCGCGCGCGCGAGCGGGATGTCGTTTCCCGACTTCACGCGCAAGCGACTGTTCGAGCCGCTCGGGATGAAGGCGACCGCCTCCCCCCGAGACCTGCGGGACGTCATCAAGAACCGCGCCCTCGGTTACGAGAAGGAGGGCGACGGCTGGCGTGTGGGCATGTATGTCGGCAACGAGCGCGGCAGCGGCGGCGGCGCGATTATCAGCACGGCGGCCGACCTCGTTACCTGGAACGACGCGCTGACCGGCGGACGCCTGGGCGCGTTCGTCACCGAAAAGCTTCAGGAACAGTCAAGGCTGAACAACGGCAGGAAGCTCAGCTACGCCCGCGGCCTGATCGTGGACTCCTACCGCGGCGGCGCGCTGGTGTCGCACGGCGGCAGCGCGGCCGGGTACAGTGCGTGGCTGGGTCGCATCCCGGCGCAGGGCCTTTCGGTCGCCGTCCTGTGCAATGAGGACGCGGCGTCCGCGACGGCGCTCGCGCGACGCGTCGCCGACCAGTTTCTGCCCGCCCCGGATTCCAAAACCGCCGAAACGGCCGAGGCTAAGCCGCCCGCCGCGGTCGCCGAAGGCACCGGCGCGGCGGGAGTCGACCTGAACAGCAGGGCGGGACTGTTCGTCGGCGAGCGCACCGGCGACACGCTGCTGCTGGTGGCGAACAAGGGCGAGCTGCGCATCCCCGGCGCACACTCCGCCCTCATACCCGTCACCAAAGACCGCTTCCGCAACCCGGGCGGCGACTTGTTCTTCATGTCTCAGGACGAGTTCGAGTTGAACTTCCTTTCACCGGACGAGTTTGAGCTGAAGTCCATGGAGGGCCGGACGACACTGTACCGCCGCGCCCGGCCCTTTGCGCCCACCGCGGCCGACTTGCAGGCGTTTGCCGGCCGATACGCGAGCGACGAGACCGGGTCGGCCTTCCGGGTGGTGCCCGGAAAAGACGGCCTGGTCGTCCACCTCGAAGGCTCGTCGGGCAAGGGTTCGGAAATTCGGCCGGTCTATCGCGACACCTTTCAGGTGGGCAGGGTTACGGTGCGCTTTCGCCGTGACGATGCCGGAAAGGTCGTGGCCTTCGACTACAGCAACCCGCTGCTCCGCAACATCAAATTCACGCGGTCGGGCGACGTCGACAGCCGCCGTTAGCGCCCGCGGCTGACGGCAAAGGGTTTCGCCAGCGGGACGGTATTACGCCGAACCATTCGACCTCCGTCACGTTTATGTCTTTTGAGCTGATCTATCTCAGGCTCAGCCGGCACTCACTACAGACATCAACCGGGAGCTTATTGAGATATGATTGGAAAAACTCGTACGCCTTCGGCGGCCGGATTTTTACTCTGCGCGCTGTCGTTCATCTTTCTGCCCGGCGCGACCGCGCTGGCACAAAACGGTCTGCCGCCGATAATTGACCGCGAGCTAATGTTCGGCAACCCGGAAATCGCCGGGGCGCAGATTTCTCCCGACGGCAGGTTCATCGCCTTCCGCAAGCCCCACAAGGGCACGATGAACATCTGGGTCAAACGCGCGGACGAGCCCTTCGCCGACGCGCGCCTGCTGACCAACGAGACCAGACGCCCGCCCAGACAATTTTTATGGAGTCGTGACGGCAAGTTCATTCTCTTCACCAAAGATAAAGAGGGCGACGAGAATTACAACCTCTACGCCGTCAGCCCCGGCGAGCAGCCGCCGGGCGGACGGGAAGTCCCCGCCGCGCGAAATCTCACCAATTCGGAGAAGGTCAGAACCCTACTTTACAACGTGCCGCGCGCCGAGCCGGACGCGGTCTACGTCGGCCTCAATGACCGCGACCCGGCCTGGCACGACCTTTATAAAGTCAAACTCTCTACGGGTGAGCGCACCCTCGTTCGGCAGAACACGGAGCGGCTGACGGACTGGCTCTTCGACAATAAAGACCAGTTGCGTCTCGCCACGCGCTCGACCAGGGGCGGCGACAAGGAAGTGCTCAGGGTGGACGCCGACGGCAAGTTCACGAAAGTCTATTCGTGCAGCGTCTTCGAGACTTGCAGCCTGAATCGCTTTCACAAAGACAATCGCCGCGTCTACATGAT
>DASVSK010000368.1:0-2672 GCA_036388135.1 Pyrinomonadaceae bacterium
CTGGACTTCGCCGCGCGCGGCGCGCCCAAGCTCGTCGAGGAGGTCGTGCCGAAGGTGGTGACCATCCACCAGTTGACCGACGTCTTGCAGCGGCTCGTGCAGGAGGGCATCTCCATCCGCGACGTGAAGTCGGTGCTCGACGCGCTCTCCGAGTGGGGGCGCATCGAGAAAGACCCGGTGATGCTGACCGAGTACGTGCGCTCTTCGATGAAGCGCTACATCTCCTTCCGCTACACGGGCGGGCGCGACACGCTCTTCGTCTACCTGCTCGACCCCGAGATAGAGGACGTCATCCGCGGGGCCATCCGCCGCACCTCCACGGGGTCGTTCCTCTCGCTCGACCCGCACATCTCGCACGACATCCTCGACGCCATCCGGCGCGAGATAGCGAACCTGCCGGCCAGCGCGCAGAAGCCCGTCGTCATCACCGACATGGAGCTGCGCCGCTTCGTGCGCCGGATGGTCGAGCTTGAGTTCCCGACGCTCTCGGTGCTCTCCTACCAGGAGCTTGCGCCCGAGCTGAACGTGCAGCCCGTCGGCCGCATCACCATGCGCCCGGCCGCGCCGCCCGCCGCCAACTTCCTCCCCGACGCGGCCGCGGCCCCCACCGCCATCGTCAAGAACTTCTGACGCACGCCGCCGCAGTCCACGCAGTCCGACGCGGGCGAGCCGGACTGCGCCCTCGGCCGGACGCCCGCCGACCCCGCGAAGGTGCGTCCGACCCCTTAACGACTGAAAGGCGACTAGGCGGTGCGGCGGAGGAGTTCGGGCGGCAGGCGCGCGTAGCCTTCCGCGCCGCGCTCGTGCCGCTCGGCGAGCCACTCCATGGGGAAGCCCGCGCTCCCGGCGAGCGCGCAGAGTGAGAGGCCGGGGAGCCACGCGTAGAGCTTGGGGTGGTGGTTCGGGTCGTGCTCGACGAAATGTTCGAGCCGCGCAAGCGTCTCGTCGACGGTGCGCGCGAACTCCTCGGCCGCGGCCGCGCCGTCGTCGTCGGGCGTCGTCTCGTCCGGCGCGCGCGCCACGCGTCGCGCGACGGCCGCGAGCAGGGCGCAGATGGCCTCGTGCTCGCTCACGCGCCAGGCCGCGTCGAGCGGGTCGGGGAACTGCCGCTCCCACCAGCCGCGGTCGGCCTCGGCGCGCGCGGCTTCGAGCGCCGCGACGGCCCCGCGCGCCGGGTGCGGCTTCTGCTCGACGAGGGCGCGCGCCACGAGCGCGTAGCCTTCGGCGAGGTGGAAATGTGCGCGCGAGGAGCGGAAGGCGCGCGCCCCGTGCAGCGCGCCTTCGCGCAGGTTCGGGGCGGTGAGCGCGAGCGTGGTGAAGGCGTCGCGCTCGCGCGCGGCGATGGCGAAGTGGAGCGCGAGGATGAGCTGGTCGGGGCTCGGGTCGAAGCCGGGCCGGCGTCGCGCGAAGCCGCGCGCGAGCGCGGAGGCCGCGTCGCCCCACAGCCGCCGCACCGTCTCGGCGTCGCGGTAGAGCGCCCACTCGAAAGAGGCCGCGCGCCAGCACGCGTTGGCCAGCGGCTGTAGCGACGCCGCGTCGTGCCCCGACTGCTGACGGTACACGGCCAGCATGCGCCGCTCGTGATTCAGAGAGCGCAGGTCGTAATCACCCGTCGTTGGATTCGCGGACATTGAGGCAGTAGACAGTAGACAGTAGTCAGTAGTCAGTAGAAAACACGCCGTCAGTTGAGCCATCCGGGCGTCGGCGTCAGCGGCAGCGACGCGGAGCGCTACTGACTACTGACTACTGACTACTGTCTACTTCTTTATGCGAAAGCGGCGTCGGCAGTCGCGCCGGGCAGGAGCCGTGTGACGGCGAAGGTGTCGGCGACGGCCTCGCCCTCGGAGACCGTGCCGCCGACGAGCGCGGCGTGGAAACGACCGTCGGCCAGCGCCTCTTCGAGCTGCTCGCCGAGCAGGTTATGGTCGGCCTGCCCCGAGTCCTTGAGCCGCTCGATGAGCGCGCGCATCCAGCCCTCGGAGAGCGGCGGCTGGCCGAAGACCCATTCCAGCTCGGAGCCGTTGACCTGCGCCTGGACGGCCGCGAAGTGCGGCGGGCTCAGGGTGCGCCCGTCGAAGCCGATGAGCGAGTAGACGGCGTCGAAGCCGTAGATGAGCAGCGGCGACAGGCGCACCGGGAACGACTCCGCGCCCGCGCCCGCCACCGACTTCAGGACGCCGCCGAGGCTCCCCAGCCACATCAACTGGTCGAGCTTGAGGGGCGAGCCGTCCTTCGACACGAGGGCGTGTCCCTGCGCGTCCGCCAGCACGCCGCCGAGCGCCGCGACGAGGCGCGGAATCTCAAGCCGCGCGGCGCGGCCGGGCAGCGTGGGCGGCAGCAGCGACAGCAGCTCGTCTAGCATCTCCGCGCCGCCCGCTTTCCCCGCCAGCGCCCGCAACAGCGCGAGCAGAGGCGCTTCGTCGCCGTCGCCCACGGCGAACACCGCCCCGGACGCGGCCGACCCCTGCGCGGTCGCCAGCAGCTCACGCGTCACGCGGTCGACGGCTTCGAGCGTCCGCATCATCTCCATCATCTCGGTGGCGACGAGCGCGCGCCCGGTCAGAGGGAACGGGGAGCGGCTGACCTCGGCCGGGCGGAAAGCGCCGGCCTGTAGGTCGCGCAGGACTTCGAGCGGGTGCGGCGCGGGCAGCTCCGGCCCCGGACGGTGCGGC
>DASVSK010000369.1:0-4930 GCA_036388135.1 Pyrinomonadaceae bacterium
GACACCTGCTAACATCCGGCACCTAACGTCTGACATCTTGTTTTATGAGACGGCCAGAGCAGCTAGCGGAAGTGATTCGCGAGGAGGTCAGCCAGATCGTCGGCTTCGAGCTGGAGGACCCGCGCGTCGAGACGGTGACGGTGACGGACGTGCGCGTGACGGAGAACCTGCGCGACGCGAGCATTTACGTCACGGCCGAGGGGACGGAGGCCGAGAAGGCCGAGGCCATGCGCGCCCTCCAGAAGGCCGCGCCCTACGTCCGCCGCCAGCTCGGCATCCTGCTCAACCTCCGCCACACGCCCGAGCTGCACTTCGTCCGCGACACGGTCGAGGAGGCCGCCACGCGCGTCGAGGCGCTGCTCTCCGAGATCAAGACGACGGAAAGCCCCGACCGGCCCTCCCCCTCCCCAGCAGAAGACGGGGCCGGCGAAGAAAGAAAGGATGCGGCGACGGGTGACGAGTGACGGGCGGCGAGCGGGAGGCGGCCGCCTTCAACTCGCCGCCCGTCGCCCGTCACCCGTCGCCGCTTTTGTACTGCAATGCTCAGTCAAGTGGTAGAACTGATCGAGTCGAAGCGCCGCTTCGCCATCACGTCGCACATCCGCCCCGACGGCGACAGCCTCGGCTCGTCGCTCGGCCTCTACTGGCTGCTGCGCGCCCTCGACAAGGAGGTCGAGGTCGTCATGCGCGACGCCGTCCCGCACGCCTACCGGAGGCTGCCCGGCTCGGAGCTGGTGCGCGTCACGCCCCGCGTCGACCGCCCCTACGACGCGGTCTTCGTCATCGAGTGTTCCGACATCACGCGCCCCGGCCTCGTCGACCTCGAACGCCAGTTCGTCGTCAACATCGACCACCACTCGACGACCGCGCTCTTCGGCGACATCAACTGGATCGACTCGACGGCCTCGGCCGTCGGCGAGATGGTCTACAACCTCTGCAAGGCGCTCGGCGTCCGCGTCACGCGCGAGATAGCCGAGTGCGTCTACACCGCGCTCATCACCGACACCGGCAGCTTCCACTACTCGAACACCTCGGAGCGCACCTTCAAGGTGGCGTCGGAGCTGGTGCGCGCGGGCGTCAAGCCGGCCAAGGTCTCGCAGGCCGTCTTCGCCAACTACCCCTGGAGCAAGATCGAGCTGCTGGGCGAGGTGCTCGCCACCGTCAAGCGCGACCCGTCGGGGCGCGTCGCGTGGCTCGTCCAGACCCTGGAGATGCAGGAGCGCGCCGAGGCCACGGACGAGGACGGCGACGGCTTCGTCAACTACCCGATGAGCTGCGGCGACGTCGAGGCGTGCGCCTTCTTCAAGGAGACCGCGCCGGGGCTCTACCGCGTCAGCCTCCGCTCGAAGTGCGACGTCAACGTCGCGCGCATCGCCGAGCGCTTCGGCGGCGGCGGCCACCGCAACGCCGCCGGCTGCACCTTCCAGGGCGCGTGGGAGGAGGCCGAGCGCGACGTGGTCGGGCACCTCGTCTACGCCGTCGAGCACCGCGGCGAGAACGGGACGGGGCCGCTCCCGCCGCAGCAGGAGATCATCGCCGCCGCCGAGTCGCGGAAGGCCGAGCGCGACGCGCGCACGTGAAATTCCACGCCCGCGCTTCTGTCTTTGTTCCGCCGTGTGTTACCGTGCGCGCCATAAAGTTTCTGGGCCTACTAAGCGTGAGAGGGTAATGTGAGCGAGCGTAAGCCCTGGTGGAAAAAAAAGGAGCAGCGCATCGAGTCCGTCCCGGTGGAGGAGCGGCGCGTCAAGACCGAGGGCGTCTATCAGAAGTGCCCCGAGTGCAAGGCCGACCTCTACAAAAAGGAACTTGAAAACTCCGCACACGTCTGCCCCAACTGCGCCTACCACCTCCGCATCGGCGCGCGCCAGCGCCTCGCGCTCCTCTACGACGAGGGCAAGTACGAGGAGCTGGACGCCGAGGTCATCTCGACCGACCCGCTCGACTTCGTCGACACCAAGCCCTACCGCGAGCGCCTGGAGCAGGCGCGCCGCAAGACGGGACTGCCCGAGGCCGTCATCAACGGCCGGGGGCGCGTCGGCGGCCACCCGGTGCTGATGTCGGCGATGGACTTCCAGTTCCTCGGCGGGTCGATGGGCTGCGCCGTGGGCGAGAAGATAACGCGGGTCGTCGAGCGCGCGGTCGAGGAGCGCGCGGCCGTCGTCATCGTCAGCCAGTCGGGCGGCGCGCGGATGCAGGAGGGCACCTTCAGCCTGATGCAGATGGCGAAAATCTCCGCCGCGCTGGCGCTGCTCTCAGAGGCGCGGCTCCCCTTCATCTCCGTGATGACCGACCCGACGACGGGCGGCGTCACCGCCAGCTTCGCCATGCTCGGCGACCTCAACATCGCCGAGCCGAAGGCGCTCATCGGCTTCGCCGGCCCGCGCGTCATCGAGCAGACCATCCGCCAGAAGCTCCCCGAGAACTTCCAGACCGCCGAGTTCCTCCTCGAACACGGGATGCTCGACGCCGTCGTCGACCGCCGCCGGATGCGCGACTGGATCAAGAGCGCGCTCGACTTCACCTACAACCCCGAGGGACGCCTCAAGCCCTTCAACGCTGAACTCGCGTCGACCAACGGCGACGGCGCAGCCGCGCCCCGCGCCGAAGACCAGCCGCAGAAGCCCGAAGTCAAGACCGAAGTTCAGGGCTGAGGCCGCGCTTTGAACCGCGGGGCTTCGGACTTTAAACTCGGGGCGTGAACTTCGACGAGTCGCTCGCATACCTCCTCAGCCTCGGCCACGAGACCGCGGCCGTCAAACTCGGCCTCGAAAACGTCACGCGTCTGCTCGCGCGCCTCGGCCGCCCTCAGGACTCCTTCCCCTCCGTCCAGATCGCCGGCACGAACGGCAAGGGCTCGACGGCCGCGATGCTCGAAAGCGTCTGCCGCGTGGCCGGCCTGCGCGCCGGGCTCTACACCTCGCCGCACCTCGTCTCGGTCACGGAGCGCGTGCGCGTCGGCGGGCGCGACGTCACGCGCGACGAGTTCGCGCGCCACGCGACGCGCGTGCGCGCCGCGGCCGAAGGGGTCGAACGCGAGTCGGGCGCGCTGCCGACCTTCTTCGAGCAGGTGACGGGAATCGCGCTCTCGGCGTTCGCCGAGGCGCGGGTCGACCTGGCGATTCTCGAAACGGGACTGGGCGGGCGGCTCGACGCGACGACGGCGGCGGGCGCGCGCTTCGTCGCACTCACGCCCATCGCGCTCGACCACCAGGAGTACCTGGGCCCGACGCTCGCCGACATCGCTTTCGAGAAGGCGGCCGTCATCCGCGCGGGCGCGCGCGCCGTCGTCACAGCGCCGCAGGAGCCCGAGGCGATGGAGGTCATCCTGCGCCGCTGTCGCGAGCTGGGGCTCTCGCCGCGCTTCGCCACCGGCGACGTCGGCGTCGAGGAGGCCGGCGCGGACGGGCGGCTGCGCGTCCGGCTGCGCACACGGCGGGCCGTGTACGCGGGCGTGCGCCTGTCGCTGCGCGGCCGGCACCAGTTGACGAACGCGGCCGTGGCCGTCGCGCTCGCCGAGTCGCTCGCCGAGGAAGGCTTCCCCGTCTCACGCGAACACGTCGTCGAGGGGCTTGAGACGGCCGCGCACGCGGGGCGTCTGGAGCTGGACGCGGGGCGCGAGCCGGCCGTCCTCTACGACGGCGCGCACAACGCGGCGGGGGCGCTCGCGCTGCGCGCCTACCTCGACGAGTTCGCGCCCGGGGGCGTCACGATGGTCTTCGGCGCGATGCGCGACAAGCCGCTTGAAGAGATAGGCCGAACCCTCTTCCCGGCCGCGCGTCACCTCGTCCTGACCGAGCCGGCGAGCCCGCGCGCGGCTTCGGTCGAAGAACTTCTCCGCGCCGTGCCCGTCCCGCCCTCTTCGAGTACAATCGCGCTCGCGCCGTCGAGCCGCGACGCGCTCGCCGTCGCGCGGACGCACACGCCCGCGGGCGGCCTCGTCTGCGTCACGGGCTCGCTCTACCTCGTCGGCGAGGTCAAAAGCCTTCTCCAGACCGGCGGAGGCCGAACCCTTTAAGTCAACGGCGGAGAGTCATCACACACATGGCTGACAGTTCGGAGTCGAAACGTCTGTGGCGGACGGCGCTCATCGTCGCGGGCGTCGGCCTGCTCATCCTCGCGCCGCTGAGCTGGCTGGCGCTGCGCATGTACGACGACACCGTCAGGCGGCGCGTCATGGCGGCCAACGAGTCGGCGGCGCTCGGCTCGCTCGAAGCCATCCAGGCCGCCGAGCAGCTCTACTACGAGACCTACGGCCGCTACGGGACGTTCCGCGAGATGGCCGAGGCGGGCATCTTCGAGACCGCCCTGACGGGGGACCCGCCGGTCGGGAGCGGCTACGCCTTCACGCTCAGGGTGCGGCCGAAGACGGAGACGGAGCCGGCCGCCTACAGCGTCAACGCCGACCCCGTCCGCGCGGGCGGCAGCAACGCCACGGGACGCCGTCACTTCTTCATCGGCTCCGACGTCATCGGCGTGCGCTTCAACGAGACACGCCCCGCCACCAGAGACGACAAGCCGCGCCCCACCATGCGGGACTATTGAGGAAGTAGTCAGTAGTCAGTAGTCAGTAGCGCTCCGCGCCGCGGCTGTTGACGCTGTCACCCGAACGATTCACCGGCGGCGGTTTTTCTACTGACTACTGTCTACTGTCTACTGGCTACTGTTTATGGATAAAGAGCTGCCGGAGGTTCTGTCGAGCGAGGAGGTCTACGCGGGGCGGCTCGTCCGCGTCGTCCGCGACACGGTGCGGGAGGGCGGGAAGACTTACGCCCGCGAGGTGGTCGGGCACCCGGGCGGCGCGGCGGCCGTGCCGGTCTTCGAGGACGGGACGGTCGCGTTCGTGAGCCAGTACCGCCACCCGGCGCGGCGTTTCGTGCTGGAGCTGCCGGCGGGCAAGCTCGACCCCGGAGAGCGCCCCGCCGAGACGGCC
>DASVSK010000370.1:0-6558 GCA_036388135.1 Pyrinomonadaceae bacterium
TCGGCCGAGCACAGGGAGCTGGCCGCGGCTGACTACCGGCGCTTCCGCGACCTCGACTTCGCCGCCTACGTCACCGACCCGACGACCAACCGCACCGAGCAGCGCCGCTTCTCGCTCCGCCTCACCAGAGACCCCGTCCACGTCTACGTGAGCGAGGGGCGCTTCCGCCAGGCGAAGGGTCTCCCGCTGGCCTTCTACCTCTCGACCTTCTACGCCGACGGCACGCCGGCCGAGTGCGACGTGATGGCCTACGACGAGGGCGTGACCAAAGTCGACGCCGCGCCCGACGGCACGCGCCGCGAGGTTCGCGAGCCGGGGCGCGCGCTCTTCAAGGCGCGCACGAACCGTTACGGCGTGGCGAAGGTGAGCGCGCCGGCGGTCGGCCGCGACGAGAAGCGTGACAACATCCCCGTGCGCTTCGTCGCGCGCGACCGGCAGGGGCGCGAGGGGCGGCTCGGCGAGGACTTCTGGCTCGGCTCTTCTCGCCACGGCCGCGGCGGCGTGCCGGAGATTCGCGTCGAGACCGACAAGACCATCTACCGCGAGCGCGAGCCCGTCGCGGTCGAACTCTCGTCGGACGCGCGGGACGTGAGCGTCGTCGTCGACGCCGTCTCGCAGGGGCGCGTCCTCTTCTCGAAGGTCGTGCGGCTCGCGGCCGGCCGCGCCGCGCTGGTCATCCCGACGGGCGCGGACTTCGGCGGGGCCGTCACCGTCTCGGCCGTCGGCGTCGCGCCGTCGGGCGAAGACGGTGGCGACTACGCCTCGGGCGCGCGCACCGTCGTCTTCCCGCGCGACCACGAGCTGAAGCTCGACGTCAAACTTTCGCAGGAGAGTTTTAGGCCGGGTGAGGAGGCGGGCGCGCAGTTCGCGCTGCGCGCGGCGGACGGCCGTCGGGCGGCCGGCGCGCTCGGCGTCGTCGTCTTCGACAAGGCGGTCGAGGAGCGCGCGCGCACCGACGGCGAGTTCTCGCGCGCCTTCGGCTTCGCCGGGACGCTCGAAGCCTTTCGTTACGACGGCGCGGAGATCGCGGGCGTCACGCGCCGCGACGTCGAACGGTTCGACCCGTCGCGCCGGCCGCCCGACGGGTTCGAGACCGTCGCCGAGATGCTCTACAACGGCGCGCGCCCCGATGCCTACCGCGCCACCGCGACCGGCACCGAGTTCGCGCGCGACCTGCCGCGGCTCTTCTCCGGCCTCGTCGGCGAGCGCCTGAAGACGCTCAAGGCGACGCTCGGCGCTCGCTACGAGCTGAAGGCCGACTACCCGTCGGACGAGGCCGCGCTGACGCGCATGCTGGCGGAGGGCGGCGTCGACTTCGCCTCGCTCCGCGACCCGTGGGGGCAGCCCTTCCGCCCGCGCTTCTACTTCGAGCGCGAGTTCCGGAAGCTCGACCTCTACAGCAACGGCGCGGACGAGCGACCCGAGACGGACGACGACTTCAACGTCGCGCGCTTCACCTGGCCCTACTTCCGCAAGACCGGCGAGGCCATCGGCCGCGCCCTCGACGACTACCGCGGGCGCACCGGCGGCCCCGTCCGCGACCTCGGCGCACTCGGCGAAGAGCTGCGCCGCGCCGGGCTCGAACTCGACGCGCTGCGCGACCCCTGGGGCCGCCCTTACCGCTTCGACTTCGGCGTGAGCGGCACGAGCCACGTCGTCACCGTCGAGAGCGCGGGGGCCGACGGACTCTTCGGCCCCGTCGCGGGCTACGCCTCCGACGACCTCGTCGTCTGGATGCACCTCGCCGACTACTTCGAGGAGACGCGGAAGGCCATCGACGCGGCGCTCGCCGCGAACCTGCGCGAGACGGGCGACTTCCCCGACACGCGCGACGCGCTCGCCGCCGCGCTCGCGAAGTATTCGCTCCGGCTGGACGAGCTGCGCGACGGCTGGGGGCACCCGCTCCACGCGACCTTCTCGAAGGAGACGAAATTGTCCGCCGCTGACGTGCGGGCCGAAGACCGACGCCGCTACGACGCGGAGGGCGGCGCGCACCGCGAGGCGAAGCCGTCGACGCAGACCGTCCACGTCGTCTCGCTCCGCAGCCCTGGCCCCGACGGCCGCGCGGGCACGCCCGACGACTTCACGCTCGCCGACTACACAAGCGTCGGCGCGCGCCGCGTCGCGCCCAACGGTGCGCCGCAGACGCCCGCGCCGGCCGTCACCTTCTCGGGCGGCACGGGGGCCATCACGGGAACGGTCACCGACCCGAACGGCGCGGCCGTCCCCGGCACGCGGGTCAAGGCCACGCACAATTTCGCCGCGCTCGAATACAACGCCGAGACGAACGAGGAGGGCGTCTACCTCCTGCGCGACCTTCCCTCCGGCGTCTACACGCTCGCGGTCGACGCGAACGGCTTCCGCAGCGCCGTGATCGAACAGGTCAGGGTGCAGTCGTCGAACCTGACCAGGCTGGACGTGAGCGTCGAGGTCGGCGTCGTGACCGAGACGGTCGAGGTGACGGGCGGCTCGTTCACACTTGAAAGCACCTCCTCGCAGGTTTCAAACGTCGAGATGCTCTCGCCCGCCGCGCGGCAACAGCAGCCGCAGCCGCCTCCGCTCTCGACGCCGCGGCTGCGCGAGTTCTTCCCCGAGACGCTGGTCTGGAGCCCCGAGCTTGAGACGGCGCGCGACGGCACGGCGCGCCTGAGCTTCAGGCTGGCCGACAACATCACGACGTGGAAGATGTCCGTCATCGCGTCGACCGAGGACGGGCGGCTCGGCACGTTCGAGCACGAGTTCCTCGCCTTTCAGCCCTTCTTCGTCGAGCACGACCCGCCGCGCGTGCTGACCGAGGGCGACGAGATTTCGCTGCCCGTCGTGCTGCGCAACTACCTCGCGCGCGCGCAGGGCGTCGACGTCGAGCTGAGGCCCGAGACGTGGTTCACGCTCGGCGGCCCGGCGCGGCTCCGCGCGGAGGTGCCCGCGGGCGAGGCCGCGCGACCCGCGTTCGACTTCCGCGCCGTCGCCTCGGTCGAGGACGGCCGGCAGCGCGTCACGGCCGCAGGCGCGGACGCGAGCGATGCCGTCGAGAAGCCCGTCACCGTCCACCCCGACGGCGAGGAGCGTTCGCTGACAGACGGCACGGTCTTCGACGAGGCGGCCGCGCTCGGCGTCCGCGTCCCCTCGGACGTAATCCGCGGCTCGCTGCGCGGCGAGGTGAAACTCTACCCGAACCTCGCGGCGCACGTCGTCGAAGGCGTCGAGGCCATCATGGCGCGCCCGTACGGGTGCGGCGAGCAGACCATCTCTTCGACCTACCCGAGCGTGCTGGTGCTCGGCCACTTCGGGAAGACGGCGGGCGCGGCGGGCGACGACCCGCCGCCGGTCCTCTCTCGCGCGCGCGGCTACGCGCGGCTCGGCTACGAGCGGCTGCTCGGCTACCGCGCGGCTGGCGGCGGCTTCACCTACTGGGGGCGCGGCGAGCCCGACCTCGCGCTGACGGCCTACGCGTTGCGCTTCCTGAACGACGCGTCGCGCGTCATCGAAGTGGACGGCGAAGTGTTGCGCGAGACGCGCGCGTGGCTGCTGCGCCAGCAGCGGGAGGACGGGAGCTGGCCCGCGCCGCACAGGTACGCCGCCGACGAGGACAGGCGGCAGACGGCGCTCACCACGGCCTTCATCGCGCGCGTTCTCGCCGCCACGCAGAAGGCCGACGCCGCGAGCGCCACACCCGCCCCGCCCAGCAAGCCCGCGCAGACCGCGGCGCAGACCGCGACACGGAATCCCGCTTCCGTCGCTCCGTCTAACGCCGCCGCTCAGTCTAAGGTCGCGCCGTCTCAGCCCACGCCGCTCCAGCGCGCCCTCCGCCACCTCGCCGTGCGCGTCGAAGAGGCGGACGACTCTTACCTTATCGCCTCTTACGCGCTGGCCGCGGCGGACGCGGGCGAGTGGGAGGCGGCGGCTCGCGCCACCTCGCGTCTGGTCGCGCTGGCGCGTCAGAACGGCGCGGGCTCTTACTGGGAGCAGAGCGCCGACACGCCCTTCCACGGCTGGGGGCTGGCCGGGCGCATCGAGACCACCGCGCTCGCCGTCCAGGCGCTCGACAGAGTTTGCGGACGGCCGGGGGCCGTCTGCGAGTCGGAGAAGGATGAGGGCCGAGGCGAGGCCGGTCAGACTTCGGGACTTCAACGCGGAGTAGGCACGCGGCGTCTGCTCGACCGCGCGCTCGTCTTCCTGCTGCGCAACAAAGACCGCTACGGCGTCTGGTATTCGACGCAGGCGACCATCAACGTCTTCGACGCGCTGCTCTCGGCCGCGGCGGCGGGCGGCGAGGCGGCCGTACGCCGCGGCGGCGAGGCGGGCGCGGCGGACGTGGCCCGAGTCTTCGTCAACGGCCGACGCGCGGGCGAGATCGCGCTGCCGCCTTCGGACAGGGCGACCGCGCCGCTCGCGCTCGACCTCTCGCCCTTCCTCGGCGCGGGCGACAACCGCGTCGAGATACGCCGCGCCGGGCCCGCGCGCCACGCGCAGGCGCAACTGGTGACGACCTTCTACGTGCCCTGGGCGGCGCGGAAGGATTCGGCGGACGCCGCCCCGGGCGCGCTCCGCCTCGCGGTCGCCTACGACCGCGCCGACGCGGGCATCAACGAGGAGGTGACGTGCAGCGTCGAGGCCGAGCGCGCGGGCGGGCGCGGCGGCGGCATGATGCTGGCGGAGGTCGGGCTGCCGCCGGGCGCGGACGTCGACCGCGCCTCGCTCGAACGCGCGATGCAGGAGTCGGGCTCGGCGCTCAGCCGCTACGACGTGCTGCCCGACCGCCTCGTCGTCTACCTCTGGCCGCACGCGGGCCCCGCGCGCTTCCGCTTCAAATTCCGACCGCGCTACGGCCTCAACGCGCTGACCGCGCCCTCGCAGCTCTACGACTACTACAACCCCGAGGCGCGCGCCGTCGTCCGGCCCACGCGCTTCGTGGTACGATGAAAGGCAAGTAGACAGTAGTCAGTAGTCAGTAGTCAGTAGTCAGTAGTCAGTAGCGCTCCGCGCCGCGGCCGTTGCTGCCGACCCGCGGACGATTCGGCCGCCGAAGGTTTTTCTACTGACTACTGACTACTGTCTACTGTCTACTTCATAAGGAGGTCGAGCGATGCGTCTGACGGAGATGGTTTCGTGCGCCGGTTGAGCGTCTAAGCTCGCGCCGAGCGAACTCGCCCAGGTCCTGGGCGGACTGGACATCCCACGCGACCCGAACCTGATTGTCGGCATCGAGACGGCCGACGACGCGGGGGTTTACCGTCTCTCCGACAGCCTCGCGCTCGTCCAGACCGTCGACTTCTTCACGCCCATCGTCGACGACCCGTTCGACTACGGCCGCATCGCCGCCCTCAACTCCATCAACGACGTCTGGGCCATGGGCGGCACGCCCCTCACCGCGCTCGCCGTCACCTGCTTCCCGAAGAAGGGCGTCGACTTCGCCGTCCTCGGCGAGATCATGCGCGGCGGGCTGCACGTCCTGACCGAGAACGGCGTGGCGCTCGTCGGCGGCCACAGCGTCGACAACGCGCAGATCATGTTCGGCTACGCCGTGACGGGGACGGTCGACCCCGCGCGCGTCGTCACCAACCGCGGCGCGCGCCCCGGCGACGCGCTGCTGCTGACCAAGCCCGTCGGCACCGGCGTCGTCTCGACCGGCATCAAGTTCGGCAAGGCGGGCGAGGGGGTGACGCGCGCGTCGCTTGAGACGATGCTGCTCTCGGGGCGCGAGGCGGCGCGGCTGATGTCGGAGGCGGGCGCTTCGGCCGCGACCGACGTGACGGGCTTCGCGCTGCTCGGCCACGCGTGGGAGATGGCGCGCGCCAGCGGCGTCACCTTCGAGCTGGACTCTTCGAGCGTGCCGCTCATCCCCGGCGCTTTCGAGCTGGCCGCCGCCGGGATGCTGACGAGCGGCGACAAGTCCAACCGCCGCTACGTCGGCGAGGACGTCGCCATCTCCGACGCCGTACGCCCCGAGTTGGCCTCGCTCTTCTTCGACCCGCAGACGGCGGGCGGCCTCCTCATCTCCGTCGCGCACGAGCGCGCCGCCGGACTGCTCTCGGCCCTCCGCGAACGCTACGCCGACGCCGCCCTCATCGGCCGCGTCGTCGAGCGCGGCGCGCGCCTCATCAACGTCGCCTGAGATAATTTCTTAAAGCCGTCCGCAGATAATTTCTCGAAGCCGTCCGCCGGGAGCGCCCGCTCACGGGAGCGCCCGCCCGAGCGTCATCCCCTTCACTTCCCCCCGAAGCCGCCTAACGGCGCAAGCCCTTTGTACTGGCGACCCTTCACGGGCGCATTCGCGCTCAGGATGTTGGACGCGAGCGCGAGCTGTGCGGTCGTCCGCGCGTCCACGCGCCTGAACTTCCCCGCGGCGGCGCGCGCGCGCTCGAAGTCGGTGGGCGCGAGCGCGGTCAGCGCCTGCGCGCAGCGGCCTATCAGGTCGTGCCAGAGGTGACCGCCCTGCGCCCGCAGCTCGCCATCCTTGAAAGCCTCCTGCCCGAAGCCGTCCAGCACCAGCGCCGCGTCGAGCAGTTCGTCGAGCCGCGCGACGGACGACTCGACCACCTCGAAGGACGCGCCCGC
>DASVSK010000371.1:0-1517 GCA_036388135.1 Pyrinomonadaceae bacterium
CTGGTGCGGCCGCTCGAAGGTCGCGGGGTCGGCGACCGCCGCCTCGTCGAAGAGGACGAGGTCGGCGGCCATCCCCTCGCGGACGAGCCCGCGGTCGCGCAGGCCGAAGGTCTGCGCCGGGAGGCTCGTCATCTTGCGCACGGCGTCTTCGAGCGTGATGAGCTTGAGGTCGCGGACGTAGAGGGCCAGCACGCGCGCGTTGTTGCCGTAGCCGCGCGGGTGCGGCACGCCCTCGCCGAAGCGGCGGACGCCCGAGTCGGAGGCGACCATCGTGAACGGCTCGCGGAGGATGCGGCGCACGTCGTCCTCGCCCATCGAGTGGTAGACCATCGCCGCGCCGCCGGCCTCGTACATCTCCAGCACCTGCGCGATCTGGCTGCGGAGGTCGCGCTTCCCGCGCGCGAGGCGTGTGATCTCGGCGACGGACTTGCCGTTGTACTCGGGCTTCGGCTGGTAGCTGGCGACGACGGCGTAGGAGAGGTCTTTGAAGCCGCCGCGCTTGAGCGACTCCTCGATCTCTTTCGCGGCGCGGGCGCGCTGCGCCGGGTCGGAGAGCCGCTTCTTCCCCTCCTCGCGCCCGCCCTCCAACACCCACTCGGGCAGCCGCGAGTCGAGCGAGGTCGAGCTGGCCGTGTAGGCGTACTGGTCGACCGTCACCTGGAGGCCGCGCCGCCGCGCCTCGCGGACGAGCCCCAGCGTCTCCTCGCTGCGGCCCCAGTCGCGCTTCGCGCTGATCTTGAAGTGGGAGATTTCGACCGGCATCCCGGCGCGCTCGCCGATCTCGATGCTCTCGCGGATGGCCTCCGAGACGCGCAGGCCCTCGTTGCGCATGTGCGTGGCGTAGACGCCGCCGCCGCGCGCCGCGACGCGCGCCAGCTCCAACACCTCGTCCGTCTTCGAGTAGACGCCGGGGACGTAGATGAGGCCGGTCGAGAGGCCGACCGCGCCGTCGCGCATGGCCTGTTCGACGAGCGCCTTCATACGCTCCAGCTCCTCCGGCGTGGGCGGGCGGTTCTGCTCGCCGAAGACGGCGCGGCGCACCGAGTTGTGGCCGACGAGCGTGGCGAGGTTGACGGCGAGCGGCGTCTCCTGAATGCGGCCGAGGAAGCGGCCGACGTCGACGGCCGAGCCGCCGCAGTTGCCCGTGACGAGCGTGGTTACGCCCATCCGCACGAAGTTCTCGGCGTCGGGCAGGTTGTAGATGTTCTCGACGTGGGCGTGGACGTCGATGAAGCCGGGGGCGAGCACCTGACCGCGCGCGTCGATCACGCGCCTGCCTTCCGAAGCGGCGACGCGCCCGACGCGCGCGACGAGGCCGCCCTTGACCGCCACGTCGGCGCGGAACCAGGGGTTGCCCGACCCGTCGACCACGCGCGCGTTCGTGATGACGAGGTCGTAAGCGGGCTCGGCCTGCGAGCGCGTGACGCGCGGCGCGGCCGCCCCGGCCGCGAGGGCGAGGGCGGCCGCCAGGAGCGCCACTATCAGGGTTGATGGCTTTCTCATACGCGGGCGGTGCG
>DASVSK010000372.1:0-7252 GCA_036388135.1 Pyrinomonadaceae bacterium
CGGCTAAGGCAAAAGTAAAAAGGCAAAAGGCAAAAGTGTGGACGCGCTGACGCGCGCGGAACTTTGAATTACGTTCCCTTCTTCACTTTTGCCTTTTGCCTTTTTACTTTTGCCTTACCTGTTTTAGCATGGCCGCATGAGCGCAACACAGGGAGACAGGCAGCGGGGTTCGGAGGAGTTGTTCGCGCGGGCGGTCGAGCTGATGCCGGGCGGCGTCAACTCGCCCGTGCGCGCGTTCCGCGGCGTCGGCGGCACGCCGCGCTTCATCGCGAGCGCGCGCGGCGCAACGATGACCGACGTCGAGGGGCGCACTTACGTCGATTACGTCGGCTCGTGGGGGCCGATGATTCTCGGCCACGCCGCGCCGGAGGTCGTCGACGCGCTGCACGAGGCGCTCGGGCGCGGGACGAGCTACGGCGCGCCGACCGAGCTTGAGGTCGAGATGGCCGAGGAGGTCGTCGACGCCGTCCCGTCGGTCGAGATGGTGCGGATGGTCAACAGCGGGACGGAGGCGACGATGTCGGCGCTCCGCCTCGCGCGCGGCGCGACCGGCAGGAACAAGATCGTCAAGTTCGAGGGCTGCTACCACGGCCACGGCGACAGCCTGCTCGTCAAGGCGGGCTCGGGCGTGGCGACGCTGGGACTGCCCGACAGCCCCGGCGTCACCGCCTCGGTCGCCGCGAACACCATCACCGCGCCCTTCAACGACGTCGAGGCGCTCGAACGCGTCTTCGACGAGCACGGCGCGGACGTCGCGGCCGTCATCGTCGAGCCGGTCGTTGGCAACATGGGCTGCGTCCCGCCGCGAGAGGGCTACCTGCAAGCCCTGCGCGACGTGACGCTCAGGCACGGCGCGCTGCTGATATTCGACGAGGTGATGACCGGCTTCCGCCTCGCGCGCGGCGGCGCGCAGGAGCTTTACGGCGTCACGCCGGACATTACGACGCTCGGCAAGATCATCGGCGGCGGGCTCCCCGTCGGCGCGTACGGCGGGCGGCGCGACCTGATGGAGCAGATAGCGCCGGCCGGCCCCGTCTACCAGGCGGGCACGCTCTCCGGCAACCCTCTGGCGATGACGGCGGGGCTGGCCGTGCTCAGGCGTCTGCGCGACCGCGCGGTCTACGAGCGTCTCGAAGAGGCGGGGCGTCGCCTGTGCGCGGGGCTCGCGGAGGCCGCGCGCGAGGCCGGCGTCGAGACCGTCACCAACCGCGTCGGCTCCATGTTCACGACCTTCTTCACGGACTCGGAAGTCACGGACTGGCCCACGGCGGCGAAGTCCGACCGCGTGCGATACGGCAAGTTCTTCCACGCCATGCTCGGGGAAGGCGTCTACCTCGCGCCCTCGCAGTTCGAGGCCGCCTTCATCGGCCTCGCCCACACGGACGACCTCCTCGACCGCACGGTCGAGGCCGCGCGCAGGGCTTTCCGCGCCCTCTGAGTTTTAGGGCGCGAAGTGTCCTTCATCACCGACGATTTCGCGCGGGTGACCGTCGCGCTCCACGGCGAGGCCGGGAGGCTCTGGCTAAGCGGCCTGCCCGCGCTCGTCGAAGAGTGCGCCGCGCGCTGGTCTCTTGAGGTCGGGCCGCCCTTCGCCCCTCTCTCTTACAACTACGCCGCGCCCGCCGAAGGCCCCGGCGGCGAGAGGCTCGTCCTCAAGCTGGGCGTCCCCGCGCCGGAACTCATCCGCGAGGCGGAGGCGTTGCGCGTGTTCGCGGGGAGGGGCGCGGCGCGACTGGTCGACTCGGACGCCGGGTGCGGCGCGCTGCTGCTGGAGAGACTCGAACCCGGGACACAACTCGCCGCGCTCTGCGAGGCGGACGACGAGGCGGCGACCGCCGCGGCGGCTTCCGTCATGCGAAACCTCCGGCGCGCGGCACCTGACGCGCACAACTTCCCTACGGCCGGCGACTGGGGGCGCGGTTTCGCGCGGTGCCGCGCATACTTCGGCGGCGGCTGCGGCCCGTTCCCGCGGAGGCTGTTCGAGGAGGCCGAGACGCTGTTCGCCGAACTCCTCGCGTCGTCGGCCGCGCCCGTCGTCCTGCACGGCGACCTGCACCACGGCAACGTTCTCGCCTCTGCGCGCGGGCCCTGGCTCGCCGTCGACCCGAAGGGGCTCGTCGGCGAGCCCGCTTACGAGGTCGGCGCGCTGCTGCGCAACCCCCTGCCGCAACTCCTGACCCTTCCGAGGCCGGTGAGAGTAACTGAAAGGCGCATCGCCCGGTTGTCAGAAGACCTGGGGCTGGAGCGAGCGCGCGTGCGCGGCTGGGCGCTGGCGCAGGTCGTCCTCTCGGCGTGGTGGTCTATCGAGGACGGGGGCGAGCCGGATGAGTCCGACCTCGCGGTCGCGGAGATAATCGCCGCCGCGAGAACCTGAAGGTTAAACGCGGGGACGCGGGGATACGGCTAAGACGATTCGCCGCGTCCCCGCGTCCCCGCGTTTAAAGTCATCCGCCCGCCCGGCGCTCACACGCCGTCGGGTGAGAGCGGGAGGTCGATGGTGAAGCGCGTGCCCTCGCCGGGCTTGCTCTCGACGCGGATGGCTCCGCCGTGCTGCTCGATGATCTGCTTGGCGATGGCGAGGCCGAGCCCCGTCCCCTTCTTCTTGGTGGTGAAGAACGGCTCGAAGATGCGCGCGCGCGTGCGCTCGTCCATCCCCTGCCCCCGGTCTGTGATCGAGACGCGCGCGCCCGGGACCTGCCGGCCGCCCTCGCCGTTGCGGCGCTCGCCCGCACTCAGCGTGACGCGCTCGGTCGAGACGGTGACGGGACTCTCGGCCGGGCCCGCGTCGACCGCGTTGGCGAGCAGGTTGACGAAGACCTGCCGCAACTGGTCTTCGTCCCAGTAGCCCTGCACGGCCTCGGCCGGGTAGCGGCGCTCGACCGGCGTGCGCTTCTCGCGGAGCTTTTCGGCGACGAGGTCGAGGCTCTCGTTGAGCAGCTCCGAGAGGTCGACGTCGGCGAGCGTCAACTGCCGCCGGCGCGAGAACTGCGTCACGTCGAGCGTGAGCTTGGAGAGGTGATCGATGCCGCGCTCGACGAGGTCGATGGTGGTGGTGGCCTCGCGGTCGCGCGTCATGTCGCGGAGCATGGCGACGCCGAGCCGTATGCTCCCCAGCGGGTTCTTGATCTCGTGCGCGACCTGCGCCGCCGCCTGCCCGACGGCCGCCAGCGCCTCCTGCCGCCGCAAGCCCCTTTCGGCCTCGGCCGCCTCAGTCGCGTCCACCAGCGTCAGCAGTTGCCCCAGCTCGCCGTCTATCTCCAGGGGCGAGGAGTAGACGTCGAAGGCGTGATCCTGGCCGTCGCCGTCGGCGGGCATGTGGAAGCGGCCGCGGTAGGCCGTGCGCCGGACGCGCGTCGAGGTGGCCGCGGCCAAGAGCTTCAGGCCGTCGGGCGTGGTGAACTTGTCGTGGATGGACGCGCCGACCGACGCGCCGGGGAAGACGCCGAAGAAGGCGGCGTTGGCCGAGCGTATGTGGTCGCCGCGGTCGACGGCCGCCACCGCGCTCGGCATGCCTTCGAGCATCTGCGTGTTGAACTGCCGCTCGCGCTGCAACTCGGCGTAGCCGCGCCGCATTTGACGGAAGCGCCGCCAGACTTCGAGGAACGTGGCCGTGGCGACGACGAGCCCCGTGAGCGCCGCCAGCCACATCAGGGACTTGATGTCCGACTCGGCGCGCCTGAGCGTCTCGAACCGACGGTCGTCGAGCCGCGAGCGCTCCTCCGCCACGTCCTTCATCAGCGCGCGCAGCCGCTCGTCGAGGTCGCGCGCCCTCTCGAACCCCCTGAGCGAGTACTCGCGCAGGTCCTTCGTGATGTTGACGTACTCGGCGACGCGCTCGCGCGCCTCCCGCTTCCCGGCGGCGTCGGCGAGCGGCAGGCGGTCGAACTCCGCGAGGTGCTTCTCGACCTCGCCGCGCTCGTTGCGCAGGCGGAGGTCTGAGGGCGGCAGCATGACGCCGCCCGTGCCGGCCTCGATGCGGCCGCGGATGCGCGCCTCCGTGTCGAGCCTGCTCAGCGCCAGACGCAGGTTGAGCAGCGCGTTCGACGTCGCCGCGAGGCGGGCGTCGGCGTCGCGCGTGTCGAAGGTGATGTCGCGCACCTTGCCGACGCTCTGGTAGCCGAGCCCGAGGACGAGGCCGACGAGCAGCGTGAAGCCGACGACGAGCGGCACCAGCGTCCGCCAGAGCGGGGCGTGGGCCCCGCCCGACGTCATCGCCGCCGCCGCCCTCCGAAGCGCCGAGGGGCGCGCGCCCTCCTGACCGCCCTCGCCTTCGGGTCGGCTGTAAATGACGCGCCCTCCGTCCTTCTTCTCGTCGGCCATCGCTTAAGCGTTAAGTGGTGAATGGTGAATGGTGAATAGTTAATGGTGAATGGTGAAGGCAAGGCCACCGTCTCCGGCCTCCATCCGGCGGGTAAGAGACTCAAATGTTCTTCACCATTAACTATTTACCATTAACTATTCACTATTCCCATTCCCTACTTCTTCACGTCCATCCAGTTCGCGCCCGTGCCCGACTCGACTTCGAGCGGGACGTCCAGCTCGACGGCCGTCTCCATCTCGCGGCAGAGAATCTCTCTGACCCGCTCGGCCTCGTCCTCCGGGGCTTCGATGAGCAGCTCGTCGTGAACCTGCATGACCATCTGCGCCTTGAGCCCGGCGGAGCGCAGCGCCTCCTCCACCTTGAGCATGGCTATCTTGACGATGTCGCTCGCCGACCCCTGGATGGGCATGTTGATGGCCTCGCGCTCGGCGCGGGCGCGGACGTTGCCGTTGCGGTCGTTGATGGTGGGGACGGGGCGGATGCGGCCGTAGATGGAGCGCACCAGCCCCGCCTCTCTCGCGCGCTCGGGCACCTCCTCCATGAAGCGGCGGACGCCCGCGTACTTCTCGTAGTAGTCGTCGATGACCTGCCGCGCCTCCTTGCGCGAGATGCCGACGCGCTGCGAGAGGCCGAACGGCTCGACGGCGTAGGCGATGGCGAAGTTGACTATCTTGGCGAAGCGCCGCTTCTCCTTCAGCTCCTCCTTCGTCTTCGCGCCGAAGACGAGCCGCGCCGTGCGCTCGTGGATGTCCTCGCCCTTCTGGAAGGCGTCGAGCATCTGCTCGTCGCGCGTGACGTGCGCGAGCAGGCGCAGCTCCAACTGCGAGTAGTCGGCCGCGACGAAGACGTTCCCCTTCTCGGGGACGAACGCGCGCCGGATGCGCCGCCCCAGCTCGGTGCGGATGGGGATGTTCTGTAAGTTCGGCTCGCTCGAACTCAGCCTGCCGGTCGCGGTGACGGCCTGGTTGAGCTGGCTGTGGATGCGGCCGTCGGGGCCGACCAGCGCCGGGAGCGCGTCGGTGTAGGTCGCCTTGAGCTTGTCCAGCTCGCGGAACTCGATGAGCAGCCGCGGCAGCTCGTACCCTTGCGCGGCCAGCTCGTCCAGGACGGCGCGGCTCGTCGAGACCTGCCCCGTCGCGGTCTTCCGGCGTGTGCTGATGTTCAGCTCTTCGAGGACTTCGCCCACCTGCTTCGGCGAGTTGATCTTGAACTCGCGCCCGGCCACCTTGTAAATCTGCGCGGTCAGCTTCTCCAGCTCCGCGCCGAAGAGCGCCGACAGCTCGCCCAGGACGGACGTGTCCACGCGCAGCCCCGCGCGCTCGACGCGGTAGAGCAGCGGCGCGATGGGCAGCTCGATCTCGTTGTAGATGGATTCGAGCCCCTGTTCGAGGATGCGGCCGTGCAGGACGTCGGCGACCTGCGCGGTGAGGTCCGCGGCCTCGGCCGCGCGCCAGTGCTCGGCCGACCAGCCGCCGCCTTCGGGCGGCTCCGACCACCCCTCCTCGACGTTCAGGGCCTCGCGCGCCAGGTCGCCGAGGTCGTAGCGGCTGCGCACGGGGTCGAGCAGGTACGCGGCGAGCAGCGTGTCGTCGGTCACGCCCTCCGGCTCGACGCCGACGGGCGCGAGCAGCGCCACCGCGCGCTTCAGGTCGTGGACCGACTTCGAGAGCAGCCCGTTCGACAGCACGTCCCTCAACATCGAGACGGCCTGCTCGCGGCCGCCCTCGAACTCCGCGAAGTCGATGAAGTGCGCCGTGTTCGGCGCGTAGGAGATGGCGAGCCCCGTGAGCGCCTGCTCCTCGCGCACCGAGACCTGCTGGCCCGCCCCGGCGGGCGTCGAGTCCGAGAGCGCGAAGGCCCAGTGGTCGACCTCCCAGAGCTTGCGCGTGAGCGCCTCAAGCTCAGAGACCTTGCGCACGCGCAGGTAGACCTTCGCGGCCGAGCCCATGTCGACCTCCGCGGCGGCGTCGGCGAACTCGCGCGTCAGGCTCTGGAATTCCAGCTCGCGGAAGAGCTTGTAGGCGGCGGCGCGGTCGGGGGCCTTGCAGCGCAGGCGGTCGAGGTCGAGCTTGATGTTGACGTCGGTGCGGATGGTCGCCAGGTCCTTCGACTGGAGGATGAGGTCGCGGTTGGCGCGCAGCGACTCCCGGTAGGTCTTGTGCTTGACCTCCTCCCAGCGGTCGAGCGCGCTCTCCAGCGAGCCGAACTCTCTGACGATCTGCACCGCGCCCTTCGCGCCGATGCCGGGCGCGCCGGGGATGTTGTCCACCGAGTCGCCCATCAGCCCCAGCAGGTCGATGATCTGCGGGGGCGGCACGCCGAACTTGTTCTCGACCCACGCCTCGTCGCACCACTCGACGGGCGGGACGGGCTCCTTGCGCTTGACGTTCTGCGAGTTGTTCCGCATGCAGACGACCCACGGGTCGCGCACGAGCTGCGTCATGTCCTTGTCGTTCGAGACGATGACGGCCTGCAAGCCCGCCTCGGCGGCCTGCACGGCGAGCGTGCCGATGACGTCGTCGGCCTCGAAGCCGGGGACGTTTAAGATGGGCACGTTGTAAGCCTCGCAGACGCGGACGATGTAAGGTATCTGCGACTCAAGCTCCTCGGGCGGCGCGACGCGGTTGGCCTTGTAGCCGACGTTCATCTCGTGTCGGAACGTCGGGACGCCCGACTCGAAGACGGCCGCGATGTAGTGCGGCTTCTCGTCGGCGAGCAGTTTGCGCAGCATGTTGGTGAAGACGAAGACGGCCTGCGTCACCTGGCCGCGGCTGTTCGTCAGGGGCTCGGCGCGCCCGCCCATCGGCGCGAAGAACGCGCGGAAGATGTGCGAGAAGGAGTCTATCAGAAAGACGCGCTCGGGCGGCGTCTCGACGGCGGCGGATTTTTTACTCGGCATTTGTCATGGATGATATGAGAAGCGTTCGCGGG
>DASVSK010000373.1:0-1912 GCA_036388135.1 Pyrinomonadaceae bacterium
TCGCCGGCTCTCTTTTTAAGACAGGCTTTAGACGACTTTTCCACAGTTTCTGTGGAAAACCCTGTGCAAAACCCACTTTTTTAAGTTACAAGTTCCTGAAAAATTTAGACTTCTAGCATTTTGCACAATAACGCGGCAGAGTTCACAGAGCCCGTTCGGGAGGCCGCCTTCACGCGTGGTACCAATCATCTTCCGGAAGTCTTTCGCGTGTATCATCCTGTGCTGCGTCGCGGCCGCCGCCAACTCCGCCTGCGTCAAATTGCCCCGCCGCGCCGCGCCGGCCGGCGCTCCGTCCCCACACGCCACACGACTCGCCGAAGGCACGCCGCCCGTCAACATCAACGACGCCTCGCCCGGAGAGCTTGAGAGACTGCCGGGCGTCGGGCCCGCGCTCGCCGCGCGCATCGTGGAGCACCGCGAGCGCTACGGACGCTTCCGACGCGCGGAGCACCTCCTGCTGGTGCGCGGCATCAGCGAGCGCCGCTTCCGTCAGCTTCGCCCTTACGTCACGTCTGAGTGAAAGCCGCTTGAGTCGGATTGGGGTGAGTCGGATTGCCTGACCTTCAAGAACTTCGCCGCGCGGCGCAAGAGGTCTTCACGGAGGTGCTCGGCGCGGCGGACGCGCGACGCGCGGTGCTCGACGCGGTCGGGTTCGACGGCGGCGGCCTGCGGGTCGGCGGCGCGCGGTTCGGGTCGCGCGCGCCGAAGGTCTACTCGGTCGCACTGGGGAAGGCCGCGGCGTCGATGGCGTCGGCGCTCGACGGGCGGCTGGGCGACGCGCTCGCGCGCGGCGTGCTCTCCGCGCCCGCGTCGAGCGTCGCGATGTCCGAACGCTGGCGCGTCTTCGAGGGCGGCCACCCGCTGCCGAACGCGGCGAGCTTCGAGGCAGCGCGCGCCGCCCTCGGGCTGCTGCGCGCGGCCGACGACCCTTCGGCGCTCGTCGTCTTCCTCGTCTCCGGCGGCGGCTCCGCCATGCTCGAACTCCCGCGCGACGCGCGCCTCACGCTCGGAGACCTGCGCGAAGCCAACCGCGTCCTCGTCTCCTGCGGCGCGTCGATAGCGGAGGTGAACGCGTTGCGGCGCGCTCTCTCCGCCGTGAAGGGCGGCGGGCTCGCCGCGTGCGCGCCGCGCGCGGCGCAGGCCACGCTCGTCGTCTCCGACGTCGGCACAGGTCGCGCTTACGACGTCGCCTCCGGCCCAACGCTCGAACCTCCGCACAACACGCCGGACGTCAAAGAGATTGTCGAACGTTACGGGCTCGCCTCGACCCTGCCGGCCGCGGTTCTGCGTGCGCTCGAAGAGTCGGGCGCGCGTCGGGCGCGGCAGACGACGCACGACGCGCGCAGGTCTTTTGAAGTCCTGCTCGACAACGTGGGCGCGTGCGAGGCCGCCGTCGGCGCTGCCCGCGCACGTGGTTTCGCCGTCGAGTTCGCGCGAGACCTCGTCGAGCAGCCGGTCGAAGAGGGGGCGACTGCGCTCGTCTCGCGGCTCGCGGAGCTTTACGCGCGGGAGGGCGCGGGCACAGGGCGCTCGGTGTGCCTGGTCTCGGGCGGTGAGTTCTCGTGTCCGGTGCGCGGCGGGGGGACGGGCGGGCGCAACGCGGAGACGGCGCTGCGCGTCGCATTCGAGCTTGAGAGTGTGTTGGGCGCGCGCGGCGCGGGGCGCGTCCCCAGCCACGCGGTCGCGCTCTGCGCGGGGACGGACGGCGTCGACGGCAACAGCCCGGCCGCGGGCGCGCTGGCCGACGAGACCACGGTCGAGCGCGCCCGCGCGCGCGGACTAAACGCGCGGAAGTTCCTTGACGAGAGCGACGCTTTCAACCTCTTCAAACTCCTCGGCGACGCGGTCATCACCGGCCCGACGGGCACGAACGTGCGCGACTTGCGCATCCTCCTGGCCGGTTGAGTCGTGT
>DASVSK010000374.1:0-17465 GCA_036388135.1 Pyrinomonadaceae bacterium
CCGCCTCGTCGTCTCGATAGCGAAGAAGTACACCAACCGCGGGTTGCAGTTCCTCGACCTGATTCAGGAAGGCAACATCGGGCTGATGAAGGCGGTCGACAAGTTCGAGTGGCGGCGCGGCTACAAGTTCTCGACCTACGCCACGTGGTGGATTCGGCAGGCCATCACGCGCGCCATCGCCGACCAGGCGCGCACCATCCGCATCCCGGTCCACATGATCGAGACCATCAACAAGCTCATCCGCACCAGCCGCGCGCTCGTGCAGGAGCTGGGGCGCGAGCCGACGAGCGAAGAGATCGCGCGCAAGATGGAGATTCCCGTCTCGAAGGTGCGCAAGGTCCTGAAGATCGCGCAGGAGCCCATCTCGCTGGAGACGCCCATCGGCGAGGAGGAGGACTCGCACCTCGGCGACTTCATCGAAGACCGCTCGATACTCAACCCGGCGGACGCGGTCGTCGCCTCGAACCTGCGCGAGATAACGGACGAGGTGCTCGCCACGCTCACCCCGCGCGAGGAGAAGGTCATCAAGATGCGCTTCGGGCTGGGGCACAACGGCAGCGAGCACACGCTCGAAGAGGTCGGCCAGCACTTCGCCGTCACCCGCGAGCGCATACGCCAAATTGAGGCGAAAGCCCTCCGCAAGCTCCGCCACCCCTCGCGCTCGCGCAAGCTCAAGGCGTTCCTCGAAAGCGTGCGTCAATAGCTTAAATCGGGCAAACCCGGTAAACTGGCGGCAAGCCTGAAGCATCCAATTCAGTCTTGCCGTCTTTAGTTTTGGCCGAAGTATGTCTAAAAAAGTTGTAGAGAGTTACAGGCGAAAGCTCGCCACCGAGGAGGGTTGGGTGCAGAAGCGCGGTGTGCGGCTGCGCGTCGCCCTGTGCTACCCGAACGTTTACGCGGTCGGGATGGCGAACCTCGGCTTCCAGTCGGTCTACGAGCTGTTCAACCGCGTCCCCGACGTCTCCTGCGAGCGCGTCTTTTTGCCCGACGACTCGGAGATGCGCGAGTACGAGCGCACGAACACGCCGCTGCTCTCGCTCGAGTCGCAGGTGCCGGTCGGCGACTTCGACGTCGTCGCCTTCTCCATCTCCTTCGAGACCGACTTCCTCAACATGGCGCGCATGCTGAAGCTCGCGCGCGTGCCCGTGTGGGCCAAAGACCGGACGCGCCACGACCCCGTCGTGCTGATGGGCGGCGCGGCCTCCTTCCTCAACCCCGAGCCCATCGCGGAGTTCACGGACGTCGTCGCCGTCGGCGAGGGCGAGATACTCGTCCCCAGGCTCGTCGACCTCCTGTTCGAGAACGCGGAAGAGGGCGGGACGAAGGAAGACCTGCTGCTGAAGCTGGCGCGCGTCGGGCGCGGCTTCTACGTGCCCTCGCTCTACGAGGTGACGTACAAGCCCGACGGGACGGTCGAGGCTTACGTGCCGAAGGCCGAGGGCGTGCCGGCGAGCGTCGGCCGCATCGTCGCGGCCGAGAACCCGAAGGAGGGCTCGCTCCGCCGCGCGATGCGCCGCGGCGACGCGGAGATCGTCGCGAGACTGAAGGAGCCGGAGGTCTTCGCGCCGTCTTCCATCATCTGGGCCCCCGAGGCCGAGATGGGCGAGCGCTTCCTCGTCGAGATTTCGCGCGGCTGCTCGCAGGGCTGTCGCTTCTGCTGGGCCGGCTTCAACTACTGGCCGCCGCGCGTCGTCCCGGCGCGCGACATCCTCGCTAAGGCCGCCGAGTGGCGCGGCCGCACCGACAAGATAGGGCTCGTCTCGACGGCCGTCTGCGACCACCCCGAGATCAGCGACATCCTGCGGGGATTGCGCGAGATGGGCTACAGGATTTCGGTCTCAAGCCTGCGGCTCGACCAGATCGAGGACGAGCTTTTGGACGCGCTCGTCGCGTCGGGCGACCAGCAGATAGCGGTCGCGCCGGAGACGGGGAGCGACCGCCTGCGCCGCGTCATCAACAAGAACCTGACCAACGACGAGATAGTCGACATCTGCGGCGCGGTCTTCGACCGCGGCATGCTCACCGTCAAGCTCTACATGATGGCGGGGCTCCCCACGGAGACGGACGAAGACCTCGAAGCGATGGTCGAGCTGGTCGAGCGCATCAAGGATCGCATGCTCGAAGCCGGGCGGAAGTTCGGCCGCGCGGGCAAGATCATCCCGGCCTTAAACGGCTTCGTGCCCAAGCCCAACACGCCCTTCCAGTGGGAGCCCATCTGCGAGGAGCGCGAGCTGAAGCGACGCCTGAAGTGGCTCTCGAAGAACCTCGCGCGCATTCCGAACGTCGAGGTGCGCGTGATGTCGGCGCGCGTCGCGCACGAGCAGGCGCTCTTCTCCTCCGGCGACCGCCGCGTCGGGCGCGTCATCGAGGCGATGACGCGACACCGCGGAGACCTGCCGGCCGCGCTGCGCGAGACGGGCGTCGACCCGGACTTCCACACGAGCCGCGCCCGCGCCTACGACGAGGCGCTCCCGTGGGAGATAGTCGACTCCGGCATGGGACGCCCCTTCCTCGAAAAGGAGCACGGCCGAGCGCAAGTCTCGCGCTCGACCGCGCCCTGCCCCTCGGTCGACACCTGCACGCGCTGCGGCGTCTGCCCCACCACCTGGCTCGCCGCCGCGCCCGCCGGCCTCGTCCAATTGCAAAAGACAGTGGGCAGCAGACAGATGGCAGTAGGTAGTTGAGAACAGTAGTCAGTAGTCAGTAGTCAGTAGGTTACAGGTTAAAAGCAGGCGGCGCGTCCCGGCCCTCGGCCGAGCGCGCCGCCTGTCTTTCTACTGGCTACTGACTACTGTCTACTGTCTACTCCCCGTCACCTCTGGCTGATGAAGCCGCTGCTGCGCGCGGTGTGGTCGAAGGTGTAGTCGTAGACGTAGGCGGGGAGCTGGATGGATTCGGCCCAGGTGACGCGCGCGGCGATGCGCCCCTCCTCCCTCTGCACGTTGATCTCGGCGTCTTCGGGCAGCTCGTACTCCCTGGCGGCGGCGCGGAGCTGCTGCGCCACCCAGTCGGTCGTCTGACCCGGCGGGTACGCGGCCTTGTTCACCGTCTCCTGCATGTAGTCCTTGAAGCGGTAAGCCTTGTACGCCACCGGCGCGTAGTTGTAGGCCGAGTAGGCGGCGAGCGCGATCACCAGGACGACGACGACGAAGTTGAAGCGCGCGCCCCCGCGCTCGCCACGGCCGCGGCGCGCGCGGCGCGCCTGATTTGCCACAGTCATTTGGCGTCCCCTCTTGGAACCTTCGGGAGAGTCCGGGGCGTCTGGAGCGCGGCCCGGATGGAAGCGAGGACGACGCGCGGCGGGACTTCCCTCCCGTCCACGACGCGCGCGCGCCCGAGGCGTTCGAGGAGCACCCAACGGACGCTCCCGCCGACCGCCTTCTTGTCATTACGCAGGGCGCGGCGGATGGTTTCGGCGTCGAGGTCTGCGGCCTCGGGCAGTCGGCCGGCGAGCGCCACCGCCCCGCGCAGGGATTCCAGCTCCGATTCGTCGAGCAGCCCCAGCCTTCTTGAAATCTCGCCGGCCGCCAGACAGCCGTAACCGACCGCCTCGCCGTGGCGGAAGCGCCGGTAGTTCGTCACCGCTTCGAGCGCGTGCCCGACCGTGTGGCCGAAGTTCAAAATCTTCCGCGAGCGCGCGTCCGCACGCGCCAACTCCTCCCGCTCGTCGCCCGCGACGATGTCGGCCTTGAAGGCGCACTGCGCCGCGATGATTCGCGCCAGCTCTTCGTCGCGCGACGCGCCCGAGTTCCCGCGCGCCTCCGCGTCGAGGAACTTCCGCGTCCGCTCGAAGAGCCGCCGGTCGCCGACCGCGCCCTGCTTGACGGCCTCGCACCACCCGGCGGTCAGTTCGCGCCGGGGGAGCGTGCCGAGCGTGTCCGTGTCGACGACGACGGCCGCCGGCTGGTGGAACGCGCCGACGAGGTTCTTGCCCGCGGCGGTGTTGACGCCGGTCTTGCCGCCGACCGAAGAGTCTATCTGCGCCAGCAGCGTCGTCGGCACCTGCACTACCCGGACGCCGCGCAGGTAGAGGGCGGCGGCGAAGCCCGCGAGGTCGCCGACCACGCCGCCGCCGAGCGCGACGACGCCGTCGCTCCGCTCCAGCCCCGCCTCCGAGAAGAAGCCCAGCGCTCGCTCGGCCGTCCGCAGCGTCTTGAAGCGCTCGCCCTCGCCCATCAGCCAGTGTGCGACTTCAAAGCCAGCCCCGCGCAGGGCCGCGACGGCGCGCGCGCCGTAGAGCCCGAACACGCGCGGGTTCGAGACGAGCCCGACTTTGCGCGCCTCGCGCGGGAGGCTCGCGCGCGCGACCGCGCCCAGCCTTGAGAGCGCGCCCGCGCCGATCTCGACGGCGTACCGACGGCCGCCGCCCAGCCGCACGGGCACGCTCAACACCTTCGAGCCGTCAGCCATCCACGCCCCCCAGCGCCGCGGCCGACGCGTCCGCGAGGAGGTCGAAGCCCGACTCACCGCCCCACAGCATCCGCGCCAGCTCTTCCACGTGGTAACGCGAGGCCGTGTTCCAGACGTCTATCAGCTCCTCGCCGGCGCGGCCCGACTCGAACCAGCGGCGGCCGTGGCGCGCGCGCAGGTGCTCGCGGAACGAGGCCGCGAACAGACGCGCGCGCAGGGCGGTCGCCGACTCGAACCACCCGTCGGCGTCGAGCAGCCGCGTCGCGGCGTCGTGGCGGAAGCCGGTCGCGTCGGAGTACAGGGACGCGTACTCTTCGCCGAGCCCTTCGGAGCGCGAGTCGCCGGAGCGTTCGAGCGCGAGCGCGTAGACGAGCGACGCGCACTCGCGCCGCGCCGCGTAGAGGTCTAAGAGCGCCGACGCGCGCGCGGCCTCCTCCGTCTCGGCCGCGCGCGCCCCGCGCCGCGCGGCGAGCCACGACGGCTCGCGGAAGAGGGACGAAAGCAGCAGCCCGTGCCCCGCCTCGGTCGCCGCGTCCGCCGGGTGGACGAACTCCGGATGGCGGCTCGAAGTCTCGCGCGAGGCCCACGCCAGGACCTGGGCGCGCCCTCCCTCCGCGAAACTCCGGCGTTGAAACTCAAGCCCGCCCGCGGCCGCGCCGACGACCAGCCGCACGTCCCCCGGCGGGCCGACCGCGAAGCACGCGGTGTCGGCAAACTTCCCCGCGCGCGGCTCTTCGTCCACACGCAGGTTCGGCCGTGACCCGGCGCGGACGTCGAGCCCCGCGAGGGTCGCGGCGTAGAGGTCGCGGAAGTCGCGCGCGGGGAAGCGCGCTTCGGTCCCGGCCGCGCGCTCGAAGAAGAAACGGTCGGCGTACTCCGGCACCCGCCCCTGGGGGAGCGCGCGCGCCGCCCACGCCGAAAGCCCGGTCATGTAAACCGCCTCCGTCCGCCGCAGGAAGGCTTCGGCGGACGCGGCCAGGGCCCCGAGGCTCGCGCCCGTGAACTCCTCGTAGAGCGCGCGCCTCCCGTCGAAGCCGAGCGAGCGCGCCGCTTCGCCCAGGGCTTCGAGCCGCGCCGCACGCAGGTCGTCGCACGCGCGGACGGCGTCGAGCCAGCGGCGCGTCAGCTCCACGCGGCGTGCGGCGTCCGCTTCGGCGGCGAGCAGGCGCGTCGACTCCGACGCCTTCACGCGCCCGCCTCCCCAGTCGAACGCGCCCGCCTCCGCGCAGCGCCCCAGCTCCTCCGAGACTTCGCGCGCGCGCACCTCGGCGTGCCCCACGGCGGCCGCGCCCGCCAGCGCGCGCAGGCCCGCGCGCTCGGTCTCGAACTCCGGGGGCGTCTCGTCGAAGGCGCGGCGAAGGTCTGTGAACGAGTCTCGGGTCAGGAGGTCGGCGTAGCGCTCAGCGGCGGGGCGCAGGTCGAGCGCCGCGGTCAAACCGGCGTGGTGCTCGAACCGCGCGAGTTCGACCGCCGAGCGGTAGGCTGCGTAGTCGCGTCGGTAATCGCCCGGGTTCATCTTCCGCCGAAGCGCGCGTGGCCTCTGTAGATTGGTCTGAAAGTTCGGTCGGATTGTAGCACGAAGGCGGCGGGGCTCAGGCGTGTGCGGGCGGGGCGGGCGGGTCGAAAATAGGCGGGGCGGGACAAAAATAATCGAGGGCGCGGCAAACTTGGGGAATGCCGCGCCCTCTTAATGTGTGGTCACTGTCCTCACCCCAGCAACCACTGAGACGGAGGATCCACCAACCGTCTCTCTTGCCCCACACTCCATATGGCAACGCTCATGCCATGCAAGTAAACGGGCAACGTCCTCAAAAACAGGCCACTTTCCTCGGGTTTTGCGCCGACGACTTTTAACCCCGCGTGTAAGAAAGGGGGCGACGTGTAAGTCTTACACCCGCCGCCGAGTAAAATTTTCACGGCGCGCAATTTTAACCCTCGCCGAGCCGCCCGCGGATGACGCCGGCCAGCCCCTCGGCCAGCGCGTCGATCTCCCGCTGGCTCTGACCCTCGATCATGACGCGCGCCAGCGGCTCGGTGCCGGAATAGCGGAGCAGCAGTCGGCCGGCGTCGCCCAGGCGCTCGCGCACCTCGCGCGACGCGCGGGCGACCTCTTCGACCTCCTCGAACGGCACCTTTTCGCGCACGCGCACGTTGAGGAGAACCTGCGGGTAGCGCCTGAAGCCTTCGGTCAGCTCGTCGAGCGGCCTGCCGGCCTCGACGACGGCGCGCAGGAGGTTGAGCGTGGTGGTCATGCCGTCGCCCGCGAGGCTCAGGCGCGGGAAGATGATGTGGCCTGACTGCTCGCCGCCCAGGGCGGAGCCCGTCCGCAGAAGCTCTTCGAGCACGTACTTGTCGCCGACGTCCGTCCGCAGCAGCTCGACGCCGCGTGTGCGCAGCGCGAGCTCCAGCCCGATGTTGCTCATCACGGTGGCGACGACGCGGTCGCCCGCCAGCTCGCCGCGCTCCTGCATGCGCCGGGCCAGCACCCAGAGCGTCGCGTCGCCGTCGACGAGTCGGCCGCGCGCGTCGACGAAGAGCGCGCGGTCGGCGTCGCCGTCGTACGCGACGCCGAGGTGCGCGCGCTCCCCGACGACGCGGGCGCTCAGGTGCTCGGTGTGGAGCGAGCCGCAGTCGCGGTTGATGTTGCGCCCGTCGGGCGCGTCGAAGGTCGAGACGACGCGCGCCCCGAGCCGCGAGAGCAGCGCGGGCGCGAGTTCGGAGGCCGCGCCGTTGGCGCAGTCGAGGACGACGGAAAGCCCCTCCAGCCTGAGCCCGCCAGCGACCTCGCCGCTTAGGTGGTCGAGGTAGAGCGCGCGCAGCTCGGCGGCGTGCCGCACGCCGGCCTCGCCGCCGTCTTCATTAAGCCGCGCGGCGCTTTCGGCGACGCCGGGGGGCGGCGCGCCTTCTCTTTCCGCGTAGATGTCGGACTCGATGAGGCGCTCGGTCGCGTCGTCGAGCTTGCGCCCCGTGGGGGCGAAAATCTTGATGCCGTTATCCTGAAACGGGTTGTGGGAGGCGCTGATGACGACGCCCGCGTCCGCGGGGAGCGTGCGCGCGAGGTAGGCCACGCCCGGCGTCGTGACGACGCCCGCCGACTCGGCCGCGGCCCCGGCCGCGCGCGCGCCCTCGATGAAGGCGCGCTCGATCCACGCGCCCGACTCGCGCGTGTCGCGTCCCGTCAGGACGCGCGGCGCGCGCCCCAGCCTCTCCCCGAGATGCCGCGCGAGCGAACGCCCCGCCGCGCGCACCGTCGCGGCGTCGAGCGGGAAAACGCCCGCCTCGCCCCGCATGCCGTCAGTGCCGAAAAGTCTCTTCATCTTCGTAATCATAAGAGTTCAAAGTCGCACGTTCAAAGCTCGAAGTTAAGAAAGGAGCTTCCCGACTGAACTTTGAACCTCGGGGCCGCGCCTTTGAGCCCGATTCATCTGTTGAACGTGAACTCCGGGAGGTTAGTGTCGGCCAGTCCGACGCGTCCCTGTGCGCCGGGCGGGAGCGCGAGGCGGGGCGCGGGCCTGCCGTCTTCGGCGACCTCGACGACGAGGCGCACCTCTTCGGGCCGGAGCGCCTCGACGACCGTGCGCGGGCCGCGGAGCGTGAGGGTGACGGCCTGCGGCGAGACCGGCGCGCCCGAGGCCGAACGCACCGGGACGTTCGAGAAGCGGCGCTCGGCCTGCTCCTCGCCGATCTCGACGCGCACAGAGACGACCGCTTCGAGCGGCGAGACCTTGTGGTCGGGGATGTCGACGGCGACCTGCGGGATGGTCAGCGTCTCGCGCTGCCCCGCGAGCGAGATGGTCTCGGTGAAGGCGCGCCCGACGGCCGCGACGTGGCTCTGCGGCCCGCGCACGCGCACGCTCGGGGGCGAGACCTGCACCGCGCCGCGCACGAAGCCCTCGGGCGGCGCGCCCTCGAAGCGCGCTTCGACGGGGACGTCGTGCTCGACGAGCGGTTCGAGGTGGAGCGTGAGGCTGCGCGGGTTGATGTTGACGATGCGGACGCCCTCGGGCAATTCCATCGAGACGTTCCGCTCGGTGAGGCGCAGGACGCGGTCGCCCGTGCGGAGGTCGGTGACGTCGGCGCGCGCGACGAGGTTGCGCGCGTTCAGCTCGGCGAGCTTGCCCTGGCTGCCTTCGAGCGTGACGTCGACCTCGTCGACGGGGTCGTTGCCGATCTCGACGCCCTCGGGGAGGCTGAAGTCGAGCTGCACGGCGCGCAGGCGCATCTGCGCGGGCGCGCGCTGCGTCGTCACGGCGTACCAGAGGCCGAGCGTGATGACGAGCGCCACGACCTTCAGCGTCCAGTCCTCGAAAAGCAGCGCGCGCAGCCAGCGCCGCGCCGCGCCGCGCTCCGCCCCGCCTTTCGTCGTCGGAAATCTGGAAGACATGTGTCAGCAGACGGTAGTCAGTAGACGGTAGTCGGTAGACGGCAGTTGGTGGACGGCAGTGTGTATCAACTGACCTCCGACCTCTGGCCTCTGACCTCGGTCGATAAGGGCTCGGCCTCGGCCTGCTTCTCGGCCGCGGGCTCGGGCTCGCGTGTCCGGGGCTCCATCGCGTCGAGCATGGCGGCGCGCAGGCGCGTGCCGTCGAGCCCGCGCCGTATCTGCCCGCCCTGGACGAAGGAGACGAGCCCGGTCTCCTCGCTGACGACGACCGCGACGGCGTCCGTGTCCTCGGTGATGCCGATGGCGGCGCGGTGGCGCGTGCCGAGGTCTTTCGAGAGCAGGGGGTTGAGCGTCAGCGGCAGGAAGCAGGCGGCGGCCGCCGCGCGGTGGCCGCGGATGATGACCGCGCCGTCGTGCAGCGGCGTCGCCGGGTTGAAGATGGTGACCAGCAGGTCGTAGGAGAGCTCGGCGTCCATCTTGACGCCGCCCTCGATGACGTTGCGGAGGTTGACGCCGCGCTCGACGACGATGAGCGCGCCCGTCTTGGTCGAGGCCAGCGACGTGGCCGCGAGCACGATCTCGTCGTAGACGCCCTCGCCGAACTGCCCGCGGTGGCGCGCGAGGAAGGGCATGCGGAAGCGGTTGCCGAAGGTGATGAGCGCCTGGCGTATCTCGTTCTGGAAGAGGACGACGATGGCGACGCCGACGTAGACGGGCGCGGGGCGCAGGATGAATTCGAGGGTCGCGAGGTCGTAGCGCGCCGCCGCCCAGTAGATGAGCGCGAGCGCGCCGATGCCGGCGGCCATCGGCGCGGCGCGCGTCCCGCGGATGAGCCTCAGCAGCGCGTAGACCAGCAGGAAGACCAGCGCGACGTCCACGAAGTTCCGCGGCTCGCGCAAGGACTGCAAGTACTGGTTGGGCTGCTGAAGAAGCATTTTAGATTTTTGATCTTAGATTTTTGACCTGCGATTGGCGGGCGGCCTGCGACGGATGACGGACGGCGGGCGGCGAAGGGCGGCTCGCTCGTCATCGTCCGGCGTCTCTCGTCCATCCCCGGGAAATCAAAAATCGCAAATCAAAAATCTGAAATTCCGTCACCCGATGTGCTGCGGTATCGGCGCGTCCCCGCCGGGCTCGCTCCGGCGCGCCATCTCAAGGAAGATCATGTCGACCATCGGCTCGGCCGTCTTGATGCACTCCTCGACCTCCTTGATCGTCCGCTCGATGTCGCCGGCGGCGAGGTCGTCGCGGAAGGCGACGTGCGCGTTAATCAGAATCTGCTTGGGCGCGAGGTGCATCGTCAAAAGCTCGATGACCTCGCTGACGTTCCGGTGCGAGACGATGGCCCCCCGTATCGCCTCGAGGGACTTCTTCGTCGCCGCCTCGCCGAGCAGCAGCCCGCGCGAGGAGCGCGCCAGCACGAAGGCGACGACGGCGAGGACGAGCCCGATGGTGATCGACGCGACGCCGTCCCAGTACGCGCCGCCGCCCGGCCCCGCGTGGTGCTCGGTCAGGTAGAGGCCCGCGGCGGCGATGACGATGCCGACGAGCGCGGCCGTGTCCTCGAAGAGCACGGTCTTGGCCGTCGGGTCTTTCGACTCGCGCAGGTACTCGCCGAACGACATCCCCTCGTGCCGCGCCTCCTTCACCTCCTGGTAGATCGCCAGCCCTATCGAGCCCAGCTCGATGACGAAGGACGCGCCGAGGATGACGTAGGCCCAGAACAGGTTCTCCGGCGGGTGCGGGTGGTAGAGCTTGACGACGCCCTCGTAGATGGCGTAAGTCGCGCCGACGCCGAAGATGAAGATGGCCGCGATGAACGACCAGAAGAAGCGCTCCTTGCCGTAGCCGAAGGGGTGCTTCTCGGAGGCGGGGCGGCGGTAGAACCTGAGCCCGAGGAGGAGGAAGACCTGGTTGGTCGTGTCCGCCAGCGAGTGAAGCGACTCGGCCATCATGCCCGACGAGCCGGTCATCACCGCGCCGATGAATTTGAGTACAGTGATAATCCCGTTGGCGAACAGCGCACCGAGCACTGCCAACATAAGCGACCTCCACCCTGTTTGCTTTAAACGCCTCCGCGTTGATTATGCGGTAAAGACGGGCGCAAATCAACGCGCCCCTTTTCCGGGCGGCGGGGTTCGAGTGCGGCGGAGAGAAAACAGAACGGGGGGGCCGCGGCCGGGCACACCGGGCGTTAATTCTTCCCCGCGGGCTTAGGCTTTGGCGTCGGAGCGGCGCTTGAGGCGGCCGCGGAGGAGGAGGCCGACGAGTTGGCCTCTGTCGTCGACGACGGCGAGCGCGCCCGCGCCGTTCTCGTCGAGCAGACGCCGGGCGCGGGCGAGCGGGGTCGAGGGGGCGACGAAGAGGTCGTCGCCGACGGGGCGCATCACCTCCCGGACGCGCGTGTGGTGCCAGCGCTCGCGCGGCAGCGCCTTCAGGTCTTCGAGCGTGAGGATGCCGTGCAGGCGGCGCTCGCGCGCGACCGTGAAGGCCGCCTGCCGGTGGAGCGGGAGGACGTGGTCGACGAAGTGGCCGACGGTCGAGTCGGGCTCGACCGAGACGGGGGCGGCCATCGCGTCGCCCGCCGTGCGCAGGGTGTCGCGCGGCCGCGTGACGCCGCGCGCCGCGTCGAAGAGGAAGACGCCGACGAGCGCGAGCCAGAGCCCCATGAACGGGTCGCCGAGCCAGAGGTAGAAGTAGCCGCCGAAGACGAAGAGCGTGCCGCCGATGAGCTGGCCGCCGAGCCCCGCGACGCGCGTCGCGTCTTCGAGCTGCCCCGTCCGCTTCCAGAGGAAGGCGCGGAGCACGCGCCCGCCGTCGAGCGGGTAGCCGGGCAGCAGGTTCGACGCCGCGATGGTGAAGTTCCAGAAGCCGATGATGGAGAGCGCCGCGCCCAGGGCGTCGAGCCCGGCGAGCCGCGAGACGTAGAAGCCCGCGAGCGCGATGACGCCGATGATGAAGCTCGCGCTCGGGCCCGCGATGGCGATGCGGAACTCGGCGCGCGGGTTGTCGGGCTCGCGGCGCAGGCGCGTGAGTCCGCCGAAGGGGTGGAGCACTATCTCGTCGCTCTCGATGCCCTCGGCGCGCGCCAGCAGCGCGTGCGAAAGCTCGTGGCCGAAGATGGAGAGGAAGAGCGCGAAGGTCGTCAGCACGCCCACGACCCACGCCGCCGCCGCGCCGAGCCGGACGAACTGCGTCATCGGCGTCCCCTCGCGGAAGCTCGCCGCGATGACCCACGCCGACAGCGCGAAGACCGCGAACCAGCGGTAGTCGATGCGCACGGGGATGCCCGCGACGCGCGCCACCTGTATCTGCCGCCTCAAGAGCCGGAGTAACTTCATAAAAAAGTAGACGGTAGACGGTAGACAGTAGTCGGTAGAAAAATGTTCCCTTCCCGGGCGGCCGGCCTGAAGGCGGCGAGGCCCGGGGAGCGGAGCCTACTGGCTACTGACTACTGTCTACCGTCTACTTATTCAAAAGCGCCGGCCGCCTCGTCCAGCTCGTCGAGCAGGTGCGACTGGTCGTTGCGGGAGACGCGGCGGAGCAGGAGCGGCTCGTCGAAGAGCTGCGAGAGTCCGTTGACGATGGCGTAGCGCGGCTCGTCGGGCACGCGCGTCGAGAGTTTGGTCTCGCGCTGGAGGAACTCGGCCAGGCCGTCGAGGAGCGCGCCCCCGCCCGTCAGGATCAGCCCGCGGTCGTAGATGTCCGCGGCGACCTCGGGCTGTAGCTCGCCGAGCGCGCGGTTGACGACGCGCGACAGTCGCCTGATGACGCCCTCGGCCGCGACGCAGACCTCCTCGCTCGTCACCTCGACGGCGCGCGGCGAGCCCGACTGCACGTCGCGCCCCTTGACGCTCATCGTCCGCGCCGGGTTCGCGGGCTCGACGGCCGAGCCCAACTCCTTCTTCAGCGTCTCGGCGGTCGGCGCGCCGATGATGAGGCCGTGGTGGCGGCGCAGGCGGTCGACGATGGCCTCGTCGATGTCGAAGCTGCCGACGCGCTCGGCCTGCGCGTAGACAATCATGCCGCGCGCCACCACGGCCACGTTCGTCGTCCCGCCGCCGATGTCGACGACCGCCGAGGCGTTCTTGTCCTCGACCGAGACGCCCGCGCCGATGGCCGCCGCCAGTCCCTCCTCGACCATGTAGACGCGCCCGATGTGCGCCGACTCGGCGGCGGCCAGGAGCGCCCTCTGCTCGACCTGCGTGATGCCGGAGAGTACGCTCATCACGGCGCGGCGGCTGAAGTGCGAGATGCCGCTGCGCGCGCGCCGGACGAACTGGTCGAGCATCCGCTGCGTCCGCTCGAAGTCGGCCACCACGCCGTCGACCAGCGGGTAGACGAGCGAGACGTCGCGCGACTCGCGCCCGAGCATCTCGTGCGCCTCGCGCCCGACGGCGACGGCCTCGCCCGTTATCTTGTTGACGGCGACGACCGCCGGCTCGTCGATGACGACGCCCCGCCCCCGCACCGCGATGATGACGGAGGTCGAGCCGATGTCGATGGCCATCGAGTCCGACACGAGGTCGCGCCACCCCTCGAAGGAGAGCAGCGACCGCGGCCCGCGAATGAATGATTTTGACGACATAGGGGACTTGTTCATCCGTTCACCTGTTCATCGATTCATTGATTCATCTACCCATTGGTTTAATGAATCAATGAATCGATGAACAGGTGAGTCAATCTTTCGATTCAGCTTTCACACTCCGGCGTTGCGCGCCGCCTGCCTCCAGTCCACCTCGAAGATGGGGACGGGCTGGACGCGGTTCTTGACGGTGATGGGGGGGCGCGGGCGGAAGTCGCAGCCCGCGCCCGCGGCGGCGCGCACCGTGGCGTCGCTCAGGATGATCTGGCCGGGCAGCGCGTTCTGCTCCAGCCGCGCCGCGAGGTTAACCGTGTCGCCGATGGCCGTGTACTCGGAGCGGCGCTCCGAGCCGATGTAGCCGACGGTGGCGACGCCCGTGTGGAGCCCGATGCCGATGGCGATCTCGGCGAGGCCCTCGACGCGGAGCTGGGCGTTGATGTCCTCCATCCGGCGCTGCATCGCGACCGCCGCCGAGACGGCGTTGCAGGCGTCCTCGGGCGTCGCCGTCGGCGCGCCGAAGAGCGCCATCAGCCCGTCGCCGATGTACTTGTCGAGCGTGCCGCCGTGGGCGAAGACCACGTCCGACATCGCCGTGAAGTAGTTGTTCAGGAGCTGGACGACGCGGTCGGGCGGCGCGTTCTCCGAGAGCCGCGTGAAGCCGCGTATGTCGGCGAAGAGCACGGTCAGCGTCTGGTTGACGCCGCCGAGCTTGAACGAGTCGGGGTTCTCCAGAATCTGCTTGACGACGTACTCGGGGAGGAAGCGGCTGTAGTTGGCGCGCGCCACCTCCTCGTGCGCGAGCCGGGCGTGCGCGCGCGCGTTCTCGACCGCGACGGCCGTCTGCGCGGCGACCGCCGAGACGAGTTCGAGGTCGTCGCGCGTGAACGAGGTGAAGGGGTCGAGCCGGTCGGCGTAGAGCGCGCCGTGGACGCGCGTGTCGGCGATGAGAGGGGCGCAGATGGTCGAGTGAACGCCCTGCGCGACGATGGAGTGGACGCCCGCGAACTCGGAGTCGGCGGCCGCGTCCTGCGACAAAAGCGCCTGGCGCTCGCGCATCACCTTGCGCGTGATGGTGCGGCCGATGGGCTGCTTTCGCGCGTGCGCGGCGCGCGCCTCGTCGCGGACGCGCATGGCGACGACCGTCAGGTCGTCACCGCCGTCGTCGCCGCGCTTCGACTCGTCGCGCAGCAGCGCCACGACGCGGTCGGCGGGCGTCGCGCTGAAGATGACCTCGCAAGCCTTCTCGAAGATGGGGTCGAGGTCGAAGACCGAGCCTAGCGTCTTCGACATCTCGTAGAGCAGGGCGAGTATGCGGGCCTTGCCGCGCAACTCCTCCAGCTCGGCGTTCTGCGCCGCGACCGCGACGCGCTCGGCCGTGGCGGGCGCGGCCGAGCGCGCGCCGAGCGCGGCGCGGATGACGTCGTTGGCCGAGACGAGGAGCTGCGTGTGGCCGAGCGGCTTGTCGTCGAAGCGCGCCTCGGGCTCCGCGGCCTTGCGCTCGTCGGAGAGGTCGAGGCGGAGGCGGCTCGCGCCGATCTGGACGAGGTCGCCGTCGCGCAAAGAGTGTTCGAGCCGCTGCTCGCCGTTGACGAAGACGTGGTTGGCCGAGAGCTTGCCGTCGACGCCGCCGTCGACGAGGACGTAGGAGCCGCCGCGGAACCTGACGTGCGCGTGGTAGCGCGAGGCGCGCGGGTCGTTGAGGACGACGCCGTTGTCCGGCGCGCGCCCGATGGTGCAGACGCCCTGCGGGGAGAGCGGCAACTGCCACGCCCGCCCGCCCGCGTCCGTGATGTGGAGAAGAGCCATACGCTCCCGAGACCCTTTTGAAGGAGGAGAACCCTGACGCGAAATTCTACATGCAAAGCTCGACGGGTGACAACGCGGAGCGGGGAAAGGGAGATGTTAGGTGTCAGATGTTGGACGTTAGACGTTAGATGTTAGATGTTTGTAGATGAAGTCAGCGCGCCGCCCGCTTTCGCCGCGGGACTCCGACGCTTCTACCAACATCTGACGTCTGATGTCTATTTGTTAAGACCGCCGTAACCCTTCGTTCAGAAATGTGTGGTATACGGTTCATGGCGCGCGCCCGCGCCGCCGTTTCTCCGGAAGGACATTCGCAATTCTGACAGCTCTCTCCACCGAAAGGACGAACTACATGCGCCAGATGATTCTCCGCGCGGCCGCGCTGTGCGCGCTCGTCGCCGCGCAAGCCGCCGCCGCGCGCGCGCAGACGCCGCCGGCCGCGGCGGGCCCCGAACCGTCCGCGCGGGCCGAGATGCCCGTGCCGCCGCGTGACAAGTCGCCCGGCGGGCTCTTCGCCCTCGACGACGTGCAGCGCCAGCTCCGACAGCAGCGCGAGGAGATAGACCAGCTCCGCGCCGCAGTCCGCGAGCAGTCGCGCCTCATCGGCGAGCTGCGCTCGCGCGTCGAAGACGCTGCGCGCGCGACCGACGCCCTCGCCGCGCGACCCGGCGGCGCGGCGCTCGTCCGCGACGCTTCATACGCCCCCGCCGGCACCGACGCGAATGTGACGAATGTGACGAACGTCGCGAACGTCTCAGCGGCGGCCGGGACTCAGGACGCGCCGGGCGGGGACGCGGCGCAGGGGTTCGAGGGGCGCGTCGGGCGCGTCGAGGAGCAGGCGAAGAAGACGGCCGACGCCGTCTCGCGCCAGCTCGGCTCGATGACGTTCGGCGGCGACCTGCGCCTCCGCTACGAGACGCTCTTCGGCCAGCAGAACGCCGTGGCGTCGAGCGACAACCCCGTGGCCCTGGGCAACCCGCTCACGCCGCGCCACCGCCTCCGGCTGCGCGCGCGCTTCGGCGTCCGCGGGCGCGTCGGCGACGAGTTCGAGTGGGGGCTGCGGTTCGCCACGGGCAGCTTCGCCGACGTCAACTCGACCAACCAGACGCTCACGGACTTCTACTCGCGCAAGCCCTTCACGCTCGACCACGCCTACATCACCTACAGGCCGAAGGCGCTCCCCGGCTTCGTCGTGCAGGGCGGCAAGTTCGACGCCTCCTGGACGCGCACCGAGATGACCTGGGACAACGACGTCGCGGCCGAAGGTCTGACGGAGACCTACACGCGCGCCTTCAAGAAGTCGGCCTTCAAGAGCTTCGCGCTCCAGGCGTGGCAGCTCCCGATGCTCGACCGCAACGCCGCCTTCGTCCTCGGCGCGGACGGCCGCGTCGACCCCGGGGCGTCGGGCCGCGCCGGGCGCGACCTCGCGCTCTTCGGCGCGCAGGCGCGCACCGAGTTCGCGCCCTGGAAGAACGCCTCGCTCAAGCTGTCGGCGTCAGACCTCTACTGGATGGGGACGCAGTTCATCACGCCCGCGCAGTTCTTCGGCCCCAACGTGCAGTTCCCCGTCACCGTCAACATCCCCGCCTCGGGCACGACGCCCGCGCGCTCCGTCACCACGCAGGTCTCCGTCCCGCGCGACATGCTGGTGGCCGGCAACGCCAACCTCGGCTTCTCCACGGCGACGTCGAACGCGGTCAACCGCGACGGCCGCCTCTCGTCCGGCTACAACCTCGTCGACCTCGTCGCACGCCTCGACCTGACGCACAGCGCGCGCTGGCCCGTCATGCTGCTCTTCGACTTCGTGACCAACACGCAAACGCACGACGTGGTGACGGCCGGCCCCGGCGGCGCGGACCTGCTGCTGCGCAACGACGAGGGGCAGGGCTACTGGGCCGAGGCGCAGGTCGGCAAGGACGTGCTGCGCCTCGGCGTCGACCGCGTCGCGCGCGGCGACGCGGTCTTCAACTACACCTTCCTGCGCATCGAGAAGGACGCCGTGCTGACGCCCTTCAACTTCAGCGACCTCGGGCAGCAGTCGGACGTGCGCGCGCACCGCTTCACCGCGGCCTACGCCGTCGACCCGCGCGTCACCCTCTCCCTCACCGGGCTCTTCACGCAGCGCCCCAACGGCGTGCTCGGCGTCTTCGGCCAGACGCCGCCCGGCTCGCTCAACCGCACGCTCTCGCGCATACAGCTCGACACCATCCTCCGCTTCTGAAGGCGGGGCGGGTAACGTAGATTTAAAGCGGCCGTAACCCTCCCCTAGCACGCGCCGTTTAC
>DASVSK010000375.1:0-2764 GCA_036388135.1 Pyrinomonadaceae bacterium
CGTCCTGCAAGGAGAAGACGCTTACCTCGTCGACGGCCGTCGGCGCGGCGAAGTCCACCTGGAGCCAGTCCGGGTAGGAGTTGTTCGTCGCATCTCTCCACCCGCCGCCGTGCTCCCAGTTCAGGCCCTTTCGGTCGCCGTTAATCACGCCCGAAGGCGAGAAGTCCATGCCGGGTAGCTCCGCCTGCGTCGTGGTAGACGAGGCCGTCGCCACGCCGCCGTTGGACGAGAGCGCGGCGTTGACCCTCTCGCCCGCGGGCGGTGGCGTCACGCCGGCGGCCGTGCCCCACGCCTCGACCTCGACGAGCCGGGAGCGGCCGGCGAGCGCGTGTTGGACGAGGACGCGCACCTTAGTTGTCGTGACAGCCGGGAAGGTCAGCTTGCGCCACACCTTGTTGTTGCCCACATCCGAAGCGCCGGGCACGAACACCCAAGTCCCGCCGTCCCAGTACTGGACGTCGAAGGCGGTCACCCCGTACTGCGTGAAGTTCATCAACTCGGTCGGCTCGGCCGGGGAGGAGTAGGAGTCCTGTAGTGAGAAGATGTCGACCTCCGAGATGCTCTTCGCCCCGTTGAAATCGACCTGGAGCCAGTCGGGGTACGTGTTATTCGTCGCGTCCCTCCAGCCCCCGCCATGCTCCCAGTTCAGGCCGCGGCGGTCGCCGTTAATCACGCCCGCGGGGGAGAAATCGAGGCCGGGCAGCTCCTGCTGAGTAGTCGTCGAGGAGGCCGAGGCCACGCCGCCGTTGGAGGCCAAAGCGAAGTTCGTCCGCGTCGGCGCGGGCGTCGGCGTCGGCGTCGGTGCAGGAGTCGGCGTCGGCGTGGGTGTCGGCGTAGGCGTCGGAGTGGGCGTCGGAATTGGCGTGGGCGTGGGCGTTGGAATTGGCGTCGGGGTCGGAGTCGGAATCGGCGTTGGGGTCGGAGTAGGCGTGGGCGTCGGGGTCGGCGTCGGTGGCGGGTCGCAGGGCGACGGCGCGACGTTCGCGGGCGTGAGCAGGAAGGCGTGCGTCTGGCCGGAGGGGCTGATGCCGGTGCCGACGATCTGCCCGCGGTCGTTGATGGCGCGCGCCTCCTGGAACGTCCAGCCCGTGCCGGGGATGAGCGTGTTGAGGTCTTTCATCTCGCCCGCGTCCGAGACGCCGTTGGCGTTGTCGTCGGCCCAGACGAAGGCGTGGTTGACGCCGGCCGAGACCTCTGCGTAGCCGACGACCTGCCCCGAGGCGTTGACGCCGTAGGCGATGCTGCGGTTGCCGCCGAGCGTCCCGAGGTCTCTCATCCCGCCCGCGGACGTCCAGCGGAAGGCGTGGAAGGGGCGGCTGGCGCTGTTCGAGGGGATGTTGGCGTAGCCGACCACGACGGCCGACTCGCTGACGTCGTGCGCGAAGCTGTTGGTGCCGCCGAGCGTGCCCAGGTCGGTCGCCGCGCCGCCGCTCAGGAAGAAGGCGTGCGCCGCGCCGGTCGAGGTCTGCGCCGTGCCGACGATCTGCCCGGCGTTGTTGATGCCGTAGGCCGCGATGGGCGTGCCCCAAGTGGCCGTGATGATCTGCATCCCGGTCGCCTGCGTCCAGACGAAGGCGCGGTCCTGCAAGGGGGAGGTCTCCCACTGACCCACGACCTGCCCCGAGTCGTTGAGGTCGTAGGCGGCGGCGGCGGTGCCGACCGCGCCGAGGTCGGTCTTCACCGCGGCCGCCGTCCAGATGAAGGGGCGCGCCTCGCTCGACGAGCTTTGCGCCGACCCGGCGACCGCGCCGCCGCTGTTGACGCCGGAGGCCGTCCCGCCCAGGCCCCCGAACGTCCCGAGGTCTGTCATCTGCACGCCGTCCCAGAAGTAGGGGTGGCTGGAGGCCGAGCCGGTCGGCACGGACTCGCCCACGACCCTGCCGCACTCGTCGAGCCCGAGCCCCGTGCTGTGCGTGCCGCCGAGCGTGCCGACGTCCGTCACCGTGTAGGCGGCGGACTGCGCCGAGCCGCGCGGTACAGGGGACAGGGGAGAGAACGCCAGCGCGAGCAGGCACACGACGGACAGGGGTAATTTCCAGGGGTGACGCATTTAGACCTTCTCTATCACTTGTGAGCTGGTAAAAGGTGCAGGGAGCGCGGGTCGGTGTGACAGCCGCGGATAAAAGATTCAGCAGATGCCGCACCCGGCGGGCGGGAACCGCGGGTAACTTTAAAGGCGACAGTCTCTTAAGTCAACCGCCGACGGCGAGGGGCGGCGCGAAAGACGAAAGGCGAAGGGCGAAAGTTGAAGGCGTCCGCACTATTTCCCAAGCCTTCCGCCCTCCGCCCTTCGCCCTCCGCCTTGTTTTCTTAGCGGCGGGCGGCGGCGATTGACTCGTCGAAGATTTCGAGCGCCACGTCGACGTTCTCGCGCGTGAGGATGAGCGGCGGCGACCAGCGGATGGTGTTGTAGCCCGCCCCGAGGAGGATGAGGCCGCGCCGGTAGCACTCGACCTCGACGCGGTCGCGCAGCTCCGGCGCGGGCTCGCGCGAGGCGCGGTCGGTGACGAACTCGCAGCCGACCATCAGGCCGAAGCCGCGCACGTCGCCGATGCAGTCGTGCTTAGACATCAGGCGGCGCAGCCCCTCTTGCAGGTACGCGCCGACCGAGGCCGAGTTGGCGACGAGCCCGCCTTCGAGCAGCTCGATGGTCTTCAGCGCGGCGGCGAGGGCGACGGGGTTGCCGCCGAAGGTCGAGGCGTGCGCGCCCGGCTTCCAGTCCATCAGGTCGGCGCGCGCCACGCACGCCCCCATCGGGATGCCG
>DASVSK010000376.1:0-1844 GCA_036388135.1 Pyrinomonadaceae bacterium
CTTGCGCGCGGCGTCCAACTGCTCCTCCGACTCGACGTTCAGCGTCACCTCGCGCAGCGCCCCCTCGATGCGCGCCGACAACTCCCGCACGGCCTCGCGCGGCGGCTCGCCGTCTTCGTCGGCTTCGACGTGCGGCACGTCAAGGGGCTCGCCGAAGCGCAGCAGCGCCTCGCCGCGGAAGGAGGTCTTCGAGGTGTAGTAGAGGCCGACGGGGACGACCAGCAGGCCGGGGACTGCCGCGCCGAGCGCGATGCGCGCCGCGCCGGTCTTGAGCGGCATCAGCTTCGTCGCGTTGTGCGAGACGCCCTCGGGGAAGAGCGCGATGCAGCGCCCGCGCAGGAGCAGGCGGCGGCACGCCTCGAAGGTGCGGAGGTTCTGCGAGACGTCCTCGCCGGGGTCTGCGCGCCGGTAGAGCGGCAGCGCCTCGACCGTGCGCAGCAGCCAGCCGATGACGGGCAGGGGGAAGAGCGTCGACTTGGCGAGGAAGGAGATGCGCCGCGGGAGCGCCGCGAAGACCAGTCCGGGGTCGATGAGCCCGTTCGGGTGGTTGAGCACGAAGACGAGCGCGCCCGCAGGCGGGACGAGCCCGGCGCGGCTCGTCTCGATGCGCCGGAAGAAGAGGCGGAGCGCGACGCTGATGACGGCCTGGACGAGCCTCTGCGCGGGCGAACCCTTCCGGCGCAAGACCATGTCGACCAGGCGCAGGGCTCTCGAATCCTCCGGCATCGCGGCTCATCCTCGCAAAAGAGCGCGCCGGACACAAACGCCGGCCGGCGTCGTCCGAGGCAACCCGCTTTCATCAAACTTAGTGCTTGACAACTTTGCTAGAGTGAAACCTAAGCGAACTTTCGGGTACACAGTCAGGAGAAGAGTGATGATTATCAAACGTCCCGCCGCCGAGCGGGGGCAGACGCGCACGGGCTGGCTCGACAGCCGGCACACGTTCTCTTTCAACCGTTACCACGACCCGCGCTGGTCTGGCTTCCGCGACCTGCTCGTCATCAACGAGGACTTCGTCGCGCCCTCGGGCGGCTTCGGCGCGCACTCGCACAGCGACATGGAGATTCTGACCTACATCGTCAGCGGCTCGCTCCAGCACGGCGACAGCATGGGTACCAGCTCGGTCATCCGCGCGGGCGAGGTGCAGCGCATGAGCGCCGGCACGGGCGTCACGCACAGCGAGTTTAACCCCTCGGCCGAAGAGCCCGTCCACTTCCTGCAAATCTGGATCACGCCCGAGCGCGCGGGCGGCGCGCCCGGCTACGAGCAGCGCGAGTTCGCCGACGGGGAGAGGCGCGGCCGGCTCCGGCTCATCGCCTCGCCCGGGGGGAGCGAGGGCTCGGTCAAGGTGCGGCAGGACGCGCAGGTCTACAGCGGGATTCTGGCGGCGGGGGACGAGGCCGCACACGAGCTGCGCCCCGGACGCAGCGCCTGGGTGCAGGTCGTCAAAGGCTCTCTGCAACTCAACGGGGTCGAGCTGAAGGCGGGCGACGGCGCGGGCGTCAGTCAGGAGGAGCGTCTATCGCTTCGGGCGGACGAGGCGTCCGAGCTGCTCCTGTTCGACCTCGCCTGAACGAAGACGCCCGGCCTGTTTCAGACGCCGAAAGCGAGAGCCCCGACAGTCATCTCTGACCGGCGGGGCTCTCGCTTCAACTCACTTCAAATATTCTCTCGCCGCTCAGACCGTGGGCGTCCGGGTCGCAACCCTGCGCCTCGACCTCTTGCCGGTCGTCAGGAGCGTGCGGAGTTTCATGCGTGCCTTGTGGAGCTGCGACTTGCTCGTCCCCACCGAGCAGCCCAACAGCCTCGCCACCTCCTCATGCTCATGCCCCTCGACGTCGTGC
>DASVSK010000377.1:0-2250 GCA_036388135.1 Pyrinomonadaceae bacterium
ACGCTTCAGCGTCGAGGGGCTGCCCGGCGGCAAGTTCTTCCTCCAGCCGGGCACGAGCGAGCGCAAGGTCTACCTCAAGTCAATCACCTGGAACGGCAAAGACCTCACGCGCGAGCCGCTGGAGCTTGCCGAGGGCGCGACGGCCGAGGGCGTGAGGGTCGTCTTCGGGCGCGACCCGGCGACGCTGCGCCTGACGGCCGTCGGCGCGGGCGACCGCAAGCCCGCGCTCTACGCCACGGCCTTCCTCCAGCCCGCCGACGCCGCCGACCTGTCGCCCCGCTCGGCGCGGCTGCTCTCCTGCTCGACGGGCGACGGCGGCTCCTGCAACGTCGAGGCCCCGCCGGGCGAGTACCACATCGTCGTGCTGCCGCGGAAGGTCTCGCGCGACGCGGTCGAGGCGGAGGTCAGGCGGCGCGCGCCCGGCTCGCCGCGCGTCGTCCTGCGCGCGGGCGAGGCGAAGGAGTTCGAGGCCGTCGTCCCCGAGAGGTGAGGCGGCGGCGGGCGCGTTTGCGCCGCCCGGTGCGTGCGGCTACAATCCACGGTGCGCGGCCGGATTGGTCTCACCGCCGAAGGGCAAGGCCGCGGACGCCCCCTACTTCCGCAGTCCGGCTTTCAACTTCAAGGCACGCGCCCGCGGCGGCGCGCTAAAAACGTCTCTCCCGAAACCGCGGCCCGACACCGGGCGAGGCGAGGACGCAATGCCGGAGCTTATACGCACAATCGCCAGCCGCCTGCGCGAGCTGGTGGGCAACCGGCGGCGCGCGCCGCGCCACGACATGCGGCTCCCCGTCTTCGTCTCGCTGCTCGACAACACGGCGGGAGCGCCCCCCGCGGGCGTCGCCGGCCACACGCGCGACGCGAGCGAGAGCGGGCTCGGGGTCGTCCTGCCCGCCATACGCGTCGGCGACCGCTACCTCGCCGGCGACGGCGTCACGCTCCGGCTCACCGTCAAGCTCGACGAGACGAGCGCGCGCCTCTACGGCTCGCCCGTCCGCTACGAGCGCCTCGAAGACGGGCATGCCGACGCCGGCTTCCTCGTCGGCATCCGCCTCAACGACGACGGCGACCGCGCCCTCCTCTCCGAATACCTGAAGAGTCTCAAGGGAAGTAGACAGTAGGAAGTAGACAGTAGGAAGTAGTCAGTAGTCAGTAGATAAAAAACGGGCGGCGCTTCTCAGCCATCAGCCGGGACGCGCCGCCTTCGTCTTTTCTACTGTCTACTGACTACTGACTACTGACTACTGTCTACTTCCTACTGTCACTTAAAAACTATCCAGCCGAATTTTTCCGGGACGTGGAAGGCGGGCTCGGCGGTGTGCGTGGGCTGCCAGGCGAGGTAGCCGCGGCCGGGGTCGCGGCCAACGCAGCGGAAGAGGTTGCAGCGCCAGCGCTCGCCCGCGCGCGGCGTGCGCGGGAACGCCTTCCAGGGGACGCGCAGGGCCATCGTGACGGAGCCGTCGCGCACGCGCGCCGCCGCCGTCATGCCCGAGCGGAAATCCCAGTCGGACTCGCGCCCCTCGGGGCCGACGGCGAGCGCGAGGTCGAGCCACTCGCCCGTGGGCGCGACCTCGAACTCGAAGTAGTGCTTGATCGGGCCGGCCTCGGGCGTGATGAAGATTTCGCAGACGTCCCTCTCCCAGAGCGCCATCGTCTTGCGGTCGAGCCGCGGCGCTCCCGAGACGACGAGCGGCTCGGCCTGCGGGCAGTCGAACCGCACGGCGAGCCCCGAAGCGTCCCACACGACGCGCGCCTCGGCGCGACGCCCGGCCGGCGCGTCCTCGCCCGACCAGTAGCGCGCGATGTGCGCCGCGCGCGCGCCCGCCCACGCGCGGTTCTCGAAGTCGCCCGCCGCCACCTCCCGCCCCGCGCGCAGCGCCTCGACGATGTCGGTGAGTTCGTAGCCTCCAGCCGCCATTTCGCAACCAGTGATGAGTGATTAGTGACGGGTGACGAGTAAGAAGGAGCCGCCTTCCGGCTTGTCGCCCGTCGCTCAGAATAGTCCCTTGACCCAGCCGCCGTCCACGACGAGCGTCTGGCCGGTGATGTAGGAGGCGCGCTCGGAGGCGAGGAAGGCGACGGCCGCGGCGATCTCTTCGGGGCGCGCCATCCGCCCGGCGGGCACCTCTGCGGCCCAGCCTTCGATCATCTCCTCTTTGGTCTTGCCGAGTCGCGCCCCGCGCTCGACGGCGTGACTCTCCTGCCGCGCCGTGAGCGTCCAGCCCGGCGCGACGTTGTTGACCGTCACGCCGT
>DASVSK010000378.1:0-5412 GCA_036388135.1 Pyrinomonadaceae bacterium
CGACGAGATCAGCTTCCTCGGCCCCGACCTCGAACCCAAACGACAGCTCATCGACGCCGAATACGTCGGCCGCACCATCTCCGACATCGTCAAAGACCAGGACCTCAGCCGCTACGTCCTCTGATGAAGGCACCATTGAAGGCACAAGGCACGGGGCGCTTGGCGCGCGGGGCGTGTGTAGACGCGAGCCGCGCACGGAGCTTCTCATTCCTGCTTTTTGCACTCTGCCTTCTGCCTCCTGCCTTGTCGGCCGCCGCCTGCGGCAAGCGCCAGCCGCCGCTCCCGCCCGTGGAGAGAGTCCCGCAGCGCACCGAACTGCTCTCGGGCGTACAGCGCGGCAATCAGGTCATCCTGAGCTGGCCCGCGCCGCGCCGCAACGCCTCCGACGAGAGCGTCCAGAGCATACGCCGCGTCGACGTCTACCGCCTGGCGGAGGCCGTGGGAGACCCCCTGCCCCTGACCGAGGAGGAGTTCTCGGCGCGCGCCACACTCATCGGCTCCGTCAGCGAAGAGCAGGTCACACGCGCCGCGAACGCGCTCGAATACACGGACGAGCTTTCGCTCGGCGAGCCCGTGCGACTGCGCTACGCCGTCCGCTACGTGAACGCCGCCGGCCAGCGCGCCTCCTTCTCGAACTTCCTCCTGATCGAGCCGGCCGCCAGCGTCAGCCGGCCGCCGGTCCTGGCACAGAACCCGGAGGTGCTGGAGAACGCTATCAACGTACGCTGGGACGCGCCCGAGTCGAACGTCGACGACACGCGCCCCGCCAACCTCCTCGGCTACAACGTCTACCGCTCCGCGCGCTCGCAGAACCAGCCCGCCGCCACGCCGCTCAATGCGCGGCCCATCAGCGCGACGAGCTTCGCCGACCAGGCTTTCACCTTCGGGGTGGAGTACGTCTACGTCGTGCGCGCCGTCTCGCTCGGCACCGGCGGCGAGCCCGTGGAGAGCCTCAACTCCAACGCGGTCGAGGTCCAGCCTCTGGACGTCTTTCCGCCCGCCGCCCCGACCGGCCTTGTGCCCGCGCCCTCGTCCTCCCCCCTGCGCATCTCCGTCTTCTTCGCCGCCAACCAGGAGCGCGACCTCGCCGGCTACAACCTCTACCGCTCCGAAGACCCCGACCTGCCGCAGGAGCGCTGGACGAAGCTCAACCGCGACCTGCTCCAACGCACGACGTACCAGGACGAGGCCGTCAGGTCCGGACAGAGGTATTTTTACTACGTCGTGGCCGTAGACGCCGCCGGCAACGTCTCCCGACCGTCCGAGGTGAAGGCGGAGACGGCCCCGTAGGCTTTTCCGAAAGGCAGACGCCGCCATGAAGATTTGTCGCTTCCAGGACCCTGAAAAACAGCGCCCGAGTTACGGCATGATCGTCGGCGAGGAGGTCTTTACGCTCCGCGGCGACCTCTCCGCGGGCGACCTCTCGCTGGAGGGCGTCGAGCCTTCGGTCCGGCTCGCGGACGCGCGGATGCTCCCGCCCGTCACCCCTTCAAAGATCGTCTGCGTCGGCCGCAACTACCGCGAGCACGCCGCCGAGTTCGGCAACCCCATGCCGCAGGAACCGCTCCTCTTCCTCAAGGCTCCCTCGGCGTTGATCGCGGACGGCGACCCCATCGAACTCCCCGAAGCCTCCGAAAGAGTCGAGCACGAGGGCGAACTCGCCTTGGTTATCGGACGCAGATGCGGCCGCCTCTCGGACGCCGAAGACCCGCTCGCATACGTCTTAGGCTTCACCTGCCTCAACGACGTCACCGCGCGCGACCTCCAACGCAAAGACGTGCAGTTCACGCGCGGCAAATCCTTCGACACCTTCTGCCCCGTCGGGCCCTTCGTCGTCACGGGTCTGGACCCTTCAGACCTTTCGGTCGAGACGCGCGTCAACGGAGAGGTTCGCCAGAGCGGGCGCACGAGCGCGATGGCCTTTCCGATTCCCTACCTCCTCCGTTACATCTCGCACGCGATGACGCTCGAACCCGGCGACCTCATCGCGACCGGCACGCCCGCGGGCGTCGGGCCGCTCAGGGACGGCGACACGGTCGAGGTCGAGGTCGAAGGCGTCGGCGTCCTGCGCAACCCCGTCCGCAAAATTTCGGCCTGAAACTTTTTACAGGGATTCGAGCATCACTTTACGCCCCACGGGGCGTGTGCAGAGCTTGTTGGAAATCTCCGTACACTCCTGCAAACACGACGGCCGCGTCAGCCGCCGCTGGCCCGCGCGAATTTCCCGCCGCGAGGGCTCTCTCATCGTGCTCGACGCGGTCTTCGCCGAAGAGATACGACACCCGCTCATCGGCACTATCGAGGCCGGGACGCACAGCACCGAATTCTTCTGGACTGACCGCTGGTACAGTGTCTTTCGCTTCCAGAACCCCTCCGGCCTCCTGCTCAAGTTCTACTGCAACATCAACACCCCCGCGCGCCTCGCCGACGGCGTCCTCTCCTTCATCGACCTCGACGTAGACGTTCTGGTCGAACCTGATTACTCCTTCAGGGTTCTGGACGAGGACGAGTTCGACCTCCACTCCAAGCTTTACGGCTACCCACAGACCTACGGGGAGAACGTACGGCGGGCGCTCGACGAGCTTTTCCGCCTGATAGACGCGCGACACTTCCCGTTTTCCATCAACTGAGCGCCTTCAAGTAATGTAAAACATGAGGTTCACCATGTTCGCGTAAAAGTTGAAAGGTCGGCGCGCCGACTCTTCTACCCTTACCTTTGAAGTGTTTTGTAAGACGGCTACACGCGCCCTGCTCGTGTACAAAATCGTCCGCATCGTTCATAATTCCCCGCCGAACGTCTCAAACTATGAAACCCGAACCAGCCGAAGACACACGCGAGTCGAAGCTCGACCAGCTCCTACTGAGGAAAAGCCGCGCCGAGCAGGGGGGCGGCCGCGCGCGCGTCGAACGCCAGCACGAGGCGGGCAAGTGGACTGCGCGCGAACGCGTCGAGTTCTTTTTGGACGAGGGCACCTTCGAGGAGTTCGACCAACTCGTCGTACACCGCTCACACGACTTCGGGCTCGACAAACAGCTCTACCCGGGCGACGGCGTCATCACCGGCCACGGGCTCGTCGACGGCCGCCGCGTCTTCGTCTTCGCGCAGGATTTCACGGTCTTCGGCGGCTCGCTCTCCGAGACCCACGCCGAGAAGATTTGCAAGGTGCTCGACATGGCGATGCGCGTCGGGGCCCCGGTCGTCGGGTTGAACGACTCCGGCGGCGCGCGTATACAGGAAGGGGTCGTCTCCCTGGGCGGCTACGCCGACATCTTCCTGCGCAACACGCTCGCTTCGGGCGTCGTCCCGCAGATTAGCTGCATCATGGGGCCTTGCGCGGGCGGGGCCGTCTACAGCCCCGCCATCACGGACTTTAACGTGATGGTGAAGAACACCTCCTACATGTTCATCACCGGCCCGGACGTGATCCGCACCGTCACGCACGAGGACGTCTCGAAGGAGGAGCTGGGCGGGGCGGACACGCACAACAGCGTCTCGGGCGTCGCACACTTCGCCGCCGACTCCGACGAGCACGCGCTCCTGCTCGTACGCGAGCTGCTCTCCTTCCTCCCCTCGAACAACATGGAGGACGCGCCGCGCGCCGCGACCTCAGACCCCTCCGACCGCAGGGTCGAGGCGCTCAACACGCTCGTCCCCGAGGCGTCCAACCAGCCCTACGACATCCGCGACGTCGTCCACGCGGTCGTCGACCACGGCTATTTTTTTGAAGTCCACGAGCACTACGCCGCCAACATCGTCGTCGGCTTCGCGCGCCTGGGCGGCCGCAGCGTCGGAGTCGTCGCCAACCAGCCCGCCTACCTCGCGGGCGTCCTGGACATCGACGCCTCGGTCAAGGGCGCGCGCTTCGTCCGCTTCTGCGACTGCTTCAACATCCCGCTCGTCGTCTTCGAGGACGTGCCCGGCTTCCTGCCCGGCGTGCGGCAGGAGCACGGGGGCATCATCCGGCACGGCGCTAAGCTTCTCTACGCCTTCGCGGAGGCCACCGTCCCCAAGATCACCGTCATCACGCGCAAGGCGTACGGCGGGGCCTACTGCGTCATGGCCTCGAAGCACATACGGACTGACGTCAACTTCGCCTGGCCGACCGCCGAGATCGCCGTGATGGGGGCCGAGGGGGCCGTGGGCGTTCTCCACCGGCGCGAGATTAGCGAGGCCGCGGATCAGGAGTCCGCACGCCGCGCGCGCGTCGAGGAGTTCGAGGAGAAGTTCGCAAACCCTTACGTCGCCGCCGAGCGCGGCTTCATAGACGAGATCATCGAGCCCGCCCTGACCAGGAGAAAGCTCATCAGCGCGCTCACACTTCTAGAGAATAAGCGCGACACGAACCCGCCGAAGAAGCACGGCAACATCCCCCTCTGAAGCGCCGGGAAGGCTAAAGTCGCGCATAAATCAGGGGGGCCGTGAGACTTGAGTCTCACGGCCCCCCTGATTTATGCGCGTGCCTTCCCTCCCCTCAGGAGGGGCGCTGCTGGGTCGGCGTCTGCTTGTTGTCCTTTTCGCGGAGCAGTTCGAGCGCCTTCTTGAGCTGCACGTCTTCGGGCTGCTGCTTGGGCGAGGCGGCCTCGGGCGCGACGTCCCTGCGTTCGGCGGGCGCGTTGGGCTGCGCGATGGGGTCGTCGTCGTTACCCGTCAGGTCTTCGGGGTCGATGGCTTCGGCGATTTCCGGCGACTTGACCTCCACCGAGGGCTTCACGCCCTCGCCCAGAAAAGGCTTGCCGGCCGAGGACGCCCACTTGACCGTCGTCAGAAGCAGCCCGTCGCCGCCGCGCAGCGTAAAGAGCTGCTGCTCTGCGCCCGCGCCGAAACTCTTAACCCCGATCACGTCGCCGCGCTTGTGCTCAAGGAAAGCCGACGCGACGACCTCCGCCGCCGCGGCCGTACCGCGGTCGATCAGGACGGCGGTCGGGCCTTCAAAGATTGCGGCCTTGGGGTCGGCCGTGTGGCTCTTCAGAGGCTTGTTACCGCGTCCGACCGTCTGAGCCAGTACGCCTTCACGTATGAAGAGATTCGCGACCTTCACGCCCTCTTCGAGCGAGCCGCCGGCCACGCTCCGCAGGTCGAGCACGATCTTCTGCGCGCCCTGCTTGAGAAGTTCCTGTACGCGCGTTTTGACGTCCGCGGCCTCGCCCTCCGCGAGGCTGTTCACCTTGACGATGCCGATGCGCCCGGCCTCCGTGCGCGCCTCCGCGCCCGGCACCTGCACCGCCCCGCGCCGCACGCTCAGGTTGAACGGCTGCGTGCCCGCGCGCAGGACGCGCAGCTTGGCCTCGCTGCCGGGAGCCCCGTTCAGAAGCTGCCGCGCGTCGTAGAGCGAAATGTCACGCGTGGCCTTCCCGTCGATGTACTCGATGATGTCGCCGGCCTTGAGCCCGGCCTGTTCCGCCGGCCCGCCC
>DASVSK010000379.1:0-1872 GCA_036388135.1 Pyrinomonadaceae bacterium
GCACTTCAACGGCTTCAAGATAAAAGCCCCGTGGGGCGGGAGCGCGACCGCCGAGACGACCGCCGCCGTCGAGTCGCTCGTCGACTCCGCGCCGCCGCGCCGCGCCGCGCTTACGGAAGACGCGCGCGGGCGTCTCGAAGAACAGGCCGCGAGCTACCGCGCGCAGGTCGCCGCGTACGTCGACCTCGAAAGGATGCGGGCGCTCGACGCGCGCGTCGTCGTCGACCCGATGCACGGGACGGGCGCGCGCTGGGTCGAGAGTTTTCTAAAGGGCGGGCGGCTCGGGGTCGAGACCATCAGGGCCGAGCGCGACGCGCTCTTCGGCGGCGTGAGCCCCGAGCCGATTGACCGCAACCTCGCGCCGCTCAGGGAGCGCGTGGGCGCTTCGGGGGCGCTCGTCGGGCTCGCCACCGACGGCGACGCCGACCGCGTCGGCGCGGTCAACGAGCGCGGCGAGACGATGACGATGCACGAGGTCGTCCCGCTCGTCCTGCTCCACCTCGCGCGCGTGCGCGGGATGGCGGGCGGCGTCGTCAGGACTTTCTCACAGTCCGTCCTGCTCAAGCGCATCGCCGCGGCGCAGGGCCTCAGGCTCTACGAGACGCCCATCGGCTTCAAGTACATCGCCGACCTCATGCTCGGCGAAGACGTCCTCGTCGGCGCGGAGGAGTCGGGCGGCATCGGCGTGCGCGGCCACATCCCCGAGCGCGACGGCATACTCAACTCGCTCCTCTTCCTCGAAGCGGTCGCGGCGTCGGGCCGCACGCCGACCGAGATGGTGCGCGAGATGCACCGAGAGTTCGGCGAGTTCTACTTCGGCCGCCGCGACCTCCACACCGAGGTCGCGCGCGGGCTCGCGCTCGTCGGGTCGCTCGCCGAGAGGTCGCCGGCCGCCGTCGGCCCGCACGCGGTCGGGTCGGTCGAGACTCTCGACGGCACCAAGCTCGTCTTCGGCGACGAGTCGTGGCTGCTCTTCCGCCAGTCGGGCACCGAGCCCGTCCTGCGCGTCTACGCCGAGGCCACCTCCGTCGGGAAGATGCGCGCTCTGCTCGAAGAGGGCTGTCGCCTCGCCGACGCTTTCCGCTGAGGGGTCTGCCGGTGCCCGAACTTCCCGAAGTCGAACTCGTCGCGCGCGCGCTCGACCGCCTCGTCCGGGGGCGCGTCTTCGCCTCGGCGAAGCTCCTGCGGCCGGGCCTCGCGCCCGGGAACACGCCGCGCGGGTTCGCCCGGAGCTTACGCGGCGCGCGCGTCGAGCGGGTCACGCGCCGCGGCAAACACATCCTCGCGGAGTTGGACAACGGCCACGTCCTCATCACGCACCTGCGCATGACGGGACGCTTCCTCATGCTCCCCGCGCGCGGCGCGCTCCCGAAGCACACGCACGCGCTCTTCCGGCTCGAAGGGGGCGGCCGCCTCGCCTTCACAGACCAGCGCCACTTCGGGCTGATGAAGGTCGTGCGCGCGGAAGCTCTCTCGGAGGCGCGCGAGCTGCGCGACCTCGCGCCCGAGCCCTTCTCCGACGAGTTCACGCCCGCCTACCTCGCCGCCGTCCTCGCGCGCACTAGGCGCACTCTGAAGGACGTGCTGCTCGACCAGACGAAGGTCACCGGCCTCGGCAACATCTACGCCGCCGAGGTGCTCTTCCTCGCCCGCCTCGACCCTTTCGTCCCCGCCTCCGCGCTCACGGGCGGCGGCGTCGCGCGCCTCCACCGCGCCATCCTCGACGTGCTCGGCGAGGCCATCGCGCACGGCTCGACGATGAACGTCGACCCCGAGGACGTCGACGGCAGCTACTTCGGCGGCGGCGGCTACGACGGTCGCTGGCGCGTCTACGACCGCGAGGGCGAGCCCTGCCAGGGCTGCGGCGAGGCC
>DASVSK010000380.1:0-2737 GCA_036388135.1 Pyrinomonadaceae bacterium
GCGTCGGGTGGAGCACGACCTCGTCGCGCACGGCGTCGATGACGACCGAGTCGCCCGTGCGCGCCGCGCGGTAGAAGTCGCGCAGGCCGACGACGGCCGGAATACCCAGCCCCCGCGCGATGATGGCGGTGTGCGAAGTCCAGCCGCCGACGTCGGTGGCGACGGCCTTGATGTGCGCGAAGTCCAGCTCGGCGAGCGTCGAGGGCATCAGCTCCTCGGCGACGACGACGGCGTCCTCGGTCAGACGACGCCCGCCCATGCTCTCGCCCGAGAGCGCGACGAGGAGGCGGCGCGCGACGTCCTCGATGTCGGAGCTGCGCTCGCGGAGGTAGTCGTCCTTGATCTCGTCGTAGACGGCGAGCAGGCGGTCCGTGACGACCTTGACGGCCCACTCGCTGCCCACCGACTCGCCGCGGATGACGGCCTCGACGTCCTCGTTGAGCTTGCGGTCTTCGAGCATGAGGAGGTGCGCGTCGAAGATGTAGGCGTGCTCTTCGCCGAGCGTGCGCGCGGCGCGCTTCTTCAGGGCGAGGAGCTGCCGGCGCGCCAGCCGGACGGCCGCGCGGTAGCGGCGCACCTCGCGCTCCAGCTCCGACGGCTCGACCGAGACGCGGTAGATGTTGTGCCGGCCGCCGCTGTGGATGCGCAGCACGCGGCCGGCGGCCGCGCCGTCCGAGACGGCGATGCCACGCCAGCGCTGCTCGCGCCTCTCCCTGCCCCTCGTCACTCTTCCTCTTCCCCGAACCCGCCGCCGATGAGCCGGCAGAGAGCGTCGAGCGCCGGGACTTCGTCGGGCCCCTCGGCCGTTATGACCAGCTCGGTGCCGCGCGAGGCGGCGAGCATCAGCACGCTCAGGATGGACTTGGCGTCGGCCGCCGCGCTGCGGTCGAGCCGCACGAGCCTGAGCGTCGAGTCGAAGGCGGCCGCCGCGCGCACGAGCTTGGCCGCGGCCCGCGCGTGCAGGCCGAGCCGGTTGACAATCCTGACGCGGCACTCGACCAAGTCCGCCGGCCCCCTCACTTCCCGCCGCCCGCGAGCAGCTCGCCCGCGAGGTAGATGCCCTGCCGCCCCTGGTCGCGCACGAGCCGCGCCACCTCTTCGAGCCCCGCGCCCGCCTGCTGGCTCGCCAGCTTGATGACCATCGGCAGGTTGACGCCCGTCACCACCTCGACCTCGCCCAGGTGCAGAAACATCGAGGCGATGTTGGTCGGGGTGCCGCCGAACATGTCCGTCATCATGAGCACGCCGCCGCCCTCCGAGACGCGCTCGACGGCGCGGCGTATCTCGTTCTTGGCCGCCTCGACGTCGTCGTGCCAGCCGATGGAGACGGCCGTGATGTGCCGGACGGGCCCGATGATGGTCTCGGCCGCCGAGAGCAGCTCGTTCGCCACCTGCCCGTGCGAGACGATGACGCCGGCCACGCGCCGCGCCCCCTCCTCTTTCGCCTTGTCAGCCATCAGTCCGCCTCCCTTCTCACTTCCCGCCCGCCTTCTGTTTTTTGGTCTTGCCGACGTCGCGGTGGACGGCAGTCGCCTCGTAGCCTTCGCGGCGGAGGTGGCGCGCGATTGAGTTGGCGGTCATCACCGAGCGGTGGCGGCCGCCCGTGCAGCCGATGCCGATGGTGACGTAGGACTTGCCCTCGCGCCGGTAGAGCGGGAGCAGGTAGTCGATCAGCTCGGTGAACCGCCTCAGGGTCTCGCGCACCTCGTCGCTCCCCTTGAGGAAGCGCACGACGCGCGGGTCGTGCCCCGAGAGGTCGCGCAGCTCCGGGACGAAGTGCGGGTTGGGGAGGTGCCGCACGTCGAAGAGCAGGTCGGCGTCGTGCGGGCTGCCGTGCTTGTAGCCGAAGCTGTAGACCTGCACGCGCATCCCGGCCGCTCCGCCGCCCTCCGCGCCGAAGCGCTCGACGAGCAGGCGGCGGAGCGTGTGGACGGTGTGCTCGGAGGTGTCGACGACCTGGTCGGCCAGCGCGCGTATCTCGGACATCGCCGCGCGCTCGCGCCGGATGGATTCGAGCACGCCCTGCCCCTGCCGGTCGGCCGGGTGCGGCCGCCGCGTCTCGCTGAAGCGCCGCACGAGCGCGTCGTCCGACGCCTCCAGGAAGATGACGAAGACGCGCAGCCCCGACGAGCGCAGCTCGCGCAGCCGCTCGGTGAACTCGCTCAGGAAGCGGCCCTCGCGGATGTCGATGACGAGCGCCGCGCGCTCGATGTGCGGGCGGTTGTGGTCCTCTGGGCGGACGAGCCGCGCGAAGGTCGGCAGGAGCATCAGCGGGAGGTTGTCGACGCAGAAGTAGCCGAGGTCTTCGAACGCGTTCGTCGCCGACGACATCCCCGAGCCGCTGAGCCCGGTGATGATGACGACGTCCGGCGCGGCCGCGCCGACCCCGAGCCTCCCCGCCTGATTCTTATCTGTCATCCGAGCCACCGCCACCGCCCTCGCCGCCCCCCGCGCCGCCGCGCCCGGCGCCCCGCGACAGCGCCTCCGCGTGCCGCGCGACGAAACTCTCGGCCGCATTGTAACCGCGCAGCCGCATCAGGTGTACGCGCACCGCCGTCTCGACGAGCGTGGCGAGGTTGCGCCCCGGGCTCACGGGCAGGACGAAGTAGGGGACGGCCACGCCCAAAATCTCCACCCTGCGCTCTTCGAGCCCGAGGCGGTCGACCTCGGTCGCCTCCTCCCAGCGCTGGAGCCGTATGTCGAGCCCGACCTGCTTGGGGCCGCTGACGGCCGAGAC
>DASVSK010000381.1:0-3369 GCA_036388135.1 Pyrinomonadaceae bacterium
GGCGGCGCGGCTTCCGCAGCACAGGGCGGCGCGGCCGAGGCCGCCGAGCCACAGGGCGCGCCGCAGCCGCCGCAGCCGCAGCAGGCCGCCCCGGCGGCGGGCGGCAACGGCCAGCGCGCGCAGGGAGGGCGGCTGATCGTCTCGCCCATCGCCGCGCGCATGGCCGCCGAGGCCGGCATCAACCTTCAAGACCTGCGGGGCAGCGGCCCCGGCGGCCGCATCGTCAAACGCGACATCGAGGCGGCCATGAGCGGAGCGGCAGCGGCGGCGCAGCCCTCAGCACAGCCGCAGGCCCAGCCGGAGCCGCAGCAACAGCCGGCGACGCAACCCCGCGCCGTGCCCGCGCCCGCGCAGCAGCCCGCCGCGCCCGCGACCGCCGGGGCCGCGCCCTACCGCGAGGAGAACGTGACGACGATGCGCGCGACCATCGCGCGCCGCCTCGTCACCTCGCTCGGGCCCGTCCCGCACATCTTCCTGACGACAGAGGTCGAGATGGACAGGACGGCGGAGATGCGCCGCCAGTTGAACGAGCTCGACCCGGAGAACAAGGTCAGCATCAACGACTTCGTCATCAAGGTCGCGGCCGCCGCGCTGATGCAGCACCCGGCGGTCAACTCGTCCTTCCAGGAGAAGACCGTCCGCTACTACGAGCGCGCCGACGTCGGCGTCGCCGTCGCGCTGGAGAACGGGCTCATCACGCCGGTCGTCCGCTCGGCGAACACCAAGTCGGTCGGGCAGATCAGCCGAGAGGTCAAGGAGCTGGCCGAGCGCGCGCGCAGCCGCAAGCTCACGCCCGAGGAGTACACCGGCGCGACCTTCTCCGTCAGCAACCTCGGCATGTTCGGCATCGACGAGTTCACCGCGCTCATCAACCCGCCCGAGGCCGCCATCCTCGCCGTCGGCGCGATGACGCCGCGCCCCGTCGTCCGCGACGGCGAGGTGACGGTGCGCCAGTTGATGAGGGTCACGCTCTCCTGCGACCACCGCGTCGTCGACGGCGCGACCGGCGCGAAATTCCTCCAGACGCTCAAGAAGATTCTGGAGAACCCGCTCTACCTGATAGCGTAATCCGAAGGGGGAATGATGAGCAGCAACCAACAGGACGAGACGCCTACGAACGTCACCACGGACGCCGAGAGCCAGGAGTTCGGCGCGCAGCACGGCCAGACCATCGAGGGGCAGAACACCGGCTCGTCTTCGCCGGACGCCGAGGCCGACCCCGGCAACACCGGCGCGGGCGAGGCCGGCGAGGGCACCGGCGCGAAGGGCGGCGAGTACAGCTAGGGACGGCCTCCCTCTCCGCTTTAACAGCACGGTTTCACCGCAGAGACACGGGGACGCAGCTTGAAGACGTATGGCTGTGTCCCCGTGTCTCTGTGGCGTTACGAGGTTTCCGGCCCGCGCCGGTGCCCGAGAGAACGCGCGCGGCAGTCAAAGGCTGAGTGAACAGTTGGCGAACAGGACAAGGGGCGCGGGGCCGCACGTCGCGCTCTTCGCGGTTCAGGTCATCTTCGGGACGTGGCCCATCTTCGGGAAGATCGCCCTGCGCGCGCTCCCGAGCACGGGGCTCGTCGCCATCCGCGTCGGCGGCGCGGCGCTCGCCCTCCTGCTCATCCTCCGCGCCGGCGGACGCCTCGTCGCCCCGCGCCGCGCGGACCTCGCGCGGCTCGCGCTCTACAGCCTGCTCGGCGTCGTCCTCAACCAGTTCTTCTACATCAAGGGGCTCTCGCTCTCGACCGCCGTCAACGCGGCGCTGCTCAACGCCTCCATCCCCGTCTTCACGCTCCTGGCCGGCACGCTGCTCGGTAGGGAGAGGCTGACGGCGCGCGCCGCGCTCGGCACGCTCGTCGCCGCCGCGGGCGTGGTCTACCTCATCGACCCCGCGCGCGCGAGCCTGTCCGGCGACACGCTGACGGGTAACCTCTTCCTCATCGCCAACACCGTCTGTTACGGGGCCTACCTCGCCGTCTCGCAGGACGTCTTCCGACGCTACGGCGCGCTGACCGCGATGACGTGGCTCTTCGTCATCGGGAGCGTTGCCGCGGTGCCCTTCGGCGGCTACGAACTGGCGGGGGCCGACTTCGCGGCCGTCGGCGTCGGCATCTGGCTCGTGCTCGTCTACACCGTGCTGGTGCAGACCGTCGGGGCCTACTACCTCAACGCGTGGGCGCTGGAGCGCGTCGAGCCGAGCACGGTCGCCGTCTACATCTACCTCCAGCCGCTCTTCGCCTTCATGCTCGCGCCGCTCTTCCTCGGCGCGGAAGAGCAGCTCGGCCTCCGCCACGCGGTCGCCACGGCGCTCATCTTCGCGGGCGTCGGCGTGGTCACGATAGGGCGGCGCGGCAGCCCCGCCGAGGAGGTCTCCGAGCACCCTGACGCGCTCGGACGTTGATTTGCTAAAATTCGGCGCGGGATTATTTATTATTTATGCAGACGACGGGGGCAGATGCGGCGGCCGCGCGCGTGACGGCGTCCGAGGCTGGGATGAAGAGTTCGGCCGCGCGGCTCTCCATCGCGGCCGCGGCCTTCCTCATCGTGCTCAAGACCGCGACGGGACTGTTGACCGGCTCGATCAGCGTGTGGGCTTCCCTGCTCGACTCGGCGATGGACATCTTCGCGTCGGCGATCAACTACTTCGCGCTGCGCGCCGCCGCGCGCCCGCCGGACGAAGACCACCGCTACGGGCACGGCAAGGCCGAGTCGCTCGCCGGCCTCTTCCAGTCCTTCGTCATCAGCGTCTCGGGGCTCGTCCTCATCTACGAGGGCGCGAAGCGCATCCTGACGCCGCACGCGACCGCGCAGGAGTGGCTCGGCGTCGCCACGATGGCCGTGGCCGCCGGGGTCAGCCTGGCGCTCGTCGCCCGCCTCCGGCGCGCCGCGCGGCGCACGGACTCGCCCGCGCTCGCCGCCGACGCCGTCCACTACGCGACGGACGTCTACACGAACGGCGCGGCGCTCCTGGCGCTGCTCGTCGTCGCGCTCACCGGCTGGGCGCTCGCCGACCCCCTGGTCTCCATCGCCATCTCCGCCTTCATCCTCTGGTCGGCCTTCGACGTCGGGCGCGATTCGGTACACGTGCTGATGGACAGGCGGCTGCCGCGCGAGATAGACGCGCGGGTCGCCGCGGTCGTCGGCCGCTTCCGCGCCGAGGGCGTCGTCGGCTTTCACGACCTGCGGACGCGCCGCTCCGGCTCCGTCAAGTTCATCGACCTCCACCTCGAAGTCGACCGCGCGCAGACGCTCCCGCAGGCGCACGACCTCTCCGTCCGCGTGCTCCGCGCCATCGAGGCCGACATCCCGCGCTCCCGCGTCCAGATTCACACAGACCCGGCGGGCTGAGTCAAAAAGTAAAAAGGCAAAAGGCAAAAG
>DASVSK010000382.1:0-6584 GCA_036388135.1 Pyrinomonadaceae bacterium
GCGGCCGAGTTCATCGCCTCGGTCTCGCCCGACATCCCGTGGCACGTGACGGCCTTCCACCGGGACTACCGGATGACGGAGAACGCGAACACGACGGCCGCGCAGCTCGTGCGCGCGTGCGAGCTGGGGCGCGAGGCGGGACTGCGGTTCGTCTACGCGGGGAACCTGCCGGGCCGGGTCGGGCGCTGGGAGAACACCTACTGCCCCGCCTGCGACGAGCTGCTGATCGAGCGACGCGGCTACCGCATCCTCCAGGTGAGGCTCGGCCGCGAAGGACTCTGCCCCTCGTGCGCCGAGAAGATTCCCGGCGTGTGGGGGTAAAGGCGGCAGGCGGCGGGCGGTTAAAGTCCGCCCGCCGGGCGCTCCGGGTCAACCTTTCGACTTTCTTAACGCCGGGCGACCGCCCACCGCCTTTTCCTTTCCGCTTACTTCTCCGGCGCTCGCTGCCGCGAGCCCTGATGGAAGGTGGCCCTCCACTGGCCGCCGCGGTTCGTCCAGATGGTGCTGTGGTACTCGGTCACGGTCTTGCCGTCCACGGACCCCTTCACGGTGTATGTGACGAGCGCGGCGTCGGCGTCGAACTTAGTCTCCTTGAAGTCGCTCTGCGTGAACTTCGACGCGTCGAACATCGAAATCATCCTGACCTGGGTGGCCTTGTCGAAGACCCCCTCCGGCTCGACTTCGAGCGCTTCGGGCAGCAGGTAGTTCGCGAAGGCGTCCGAGTTCCCGGCCTTGATGGCCTCCCAGACCGCCTTCTCCGCCTCGGTGGCGGAGGCGGGCGCGGCCGGGGTCGCAGCCGGCGACGGCGAGGACGCGGGGCTCGCCGCGGGCGAAGGCGTCGGCTGACCGGCCGGCATCTCCGCGACCTCCGTCTCCTGATGGTAGACGTTCAGCCAGTTGCCGCCGCGGCCGGCCCAGGCCGACGAGGTGCGGACGGGACTGCCGGAGCCCGGCTTGCCGTCGTAGCTGCTCTTCTCGGTCATGGTGTAGGTGATGAGGGCGAGGTCGGCGTCTATTTTGACGAGGCGGACGTCCGAGAGGGTGTACTCCGTCAGGTCGTACTTCTTGACGCCTTCGAGCGTCTGCGCCTTACCCGCCACGCCCTCGGAACTCACGTAGACGAAGTCGTCGGCCAGCATGCGGCCGAAGGCGTCCCAGTTCTTCGCCTTGAAGGCGTCCAGCACTTGCCGCTCCCTGGCCTCGATGTCGGCCTGCGTGACGCCGGCCGGCGTGGCCGTCGCGGCCGCGTTGGCGTTCGTGTTCCCTGCCCCCGTGTTCGTGTTGTCCGTAGCGGTGGTGCAGGCCGAAGCGGCGACGAGCAGCGCGGCCAGCGCGAGCAATCTTTTCATGGAGGAACTCCGCCGAAAGGGTGTTAGAACGTGAGGCTTCTACGCTAAACGCCGCGGGGAGTCAAGGGGATTGATTCATTGGCTCATTGATTCATTGAGCCGATGAATCAATGAATCAATGAGTCAATCCCCTCATCCTTCACCCGCCCACCCTCGTCCTTTCGTCGGGCGAGGCGCAGACGCCAGGGCATGAGAATCGATTCGAGGATGACTTTACGCGACATCTTGGACTGACCCTCGCGGCGGTCGGTGAAGGTGATGGGCACCTCCGCGACGCTGAGCCCCCCGCGGTGCGCGCGGTAGACGGCCTCGACGAGGAAGGCGTAGCCCTCGCCCGCGAAGCGCCCTTCGAGCAGCCGCACCAGCGCGCGGCGCGTGTAGCAGCGGAAGCCGCTCGTCGTGTCGCGCACGCGCAGGCCCGTGATGCGGCACACGTAGGCGTTGGCGAAGCGGCTGAGCGCGCGCCTGCGCAGCGGCCAGTTCTCGACGCCCCCGCCCTCGCAGTAGCGCGAGCCGATGACGACGTCCGCCGCGCGGCTCGCCTCCGCGAGCGCGGGCACCCTCCGCGGGTCGTGCGAGAAGTCCGCGTCGAGCTGGATGAGCCGCGCGTAGCCGCCCTCCAGAGCCCTGCGGTAGCCGTCGACGAGGCTGCGGCCGTAGCCGCGCGCGACGCCCCTCCGGCGCAGCACCGAGAAGCGCGGCTCCGCGGCGAACAGCGCCGCGGCGTGGTCGGCCGTGCCGTCCGGCGAGTCGTCGTCGAGCAGGCAGACGTCCGCGCCGGGCGCGACCCCCAGCAGCTCCGCGACGAGCGGGCCGACGTTCTCGCGCTCGTTGTAGGTCGGGATGACGATGAGCGTGCGGTCTGTGTTCATCCTTCGCCTGGGGCGGTGTCGTGCGGGCGCGGCCGGGGCCTTCAGTCCTTCACCCTGTACAGGTAGATCGACCCGCCGAAGATTTTCTCGGGCGTGCGGCGGCGGTACTCGTCGAAGTAGTTGACGCGCTCCTCCTCGGTCAGCTCCGTGCCGTCGTCGAAGTACGCCGGGACGGTCGAGCCGTTCAGGAGGCTCGCGCCGATGGCGACGTAGCGCGACTCCTCGGGCTCCTCGCCCGGCGGCACGAAGAAGGCTGTGTTCTCGACGCCGTAGAGTTCGAGCAACTGCCAGCCCAGTATCGCCGCCCCGACCCGCCCCTCGCCGCGCGCGCGCAAGTATAGCGCGAGCGCGCGCACGTCGTCGCCCCACTCGACGTTGGAGTCCGACAGGTACCACCACCGCGGCTGCCCGTAGGCGAGCTGGTTCATGTAGGACATGTGGTCGGGGTAGGCGCGCGCCGCCTCAAGCGCCGCCCAGCAGAGCAGGAGGGCCGAGAGCGCGGCCGCGAGGGCGCGGCGTCGCGCGCGGCGCAGCAGGTCGTCAAGCATCGCGCCCGCGAGGATGAAAAAGAAAGGGTATGCGGGCAGGTAGTAGCGCACGCCGATGTTGATGGTCGAGAGCGCCAGCAGGCACGTGAAGAGCGCGGGCGGCAGGACGAGTACGAGCACGCGCCCCTCCGCGCCGCGCCTCAGACGTAAAAGCGCCCAGGCGAGCCCCGCGAGCGCGAGCAGCAGCGTGGGCAGCGGCGTCTTGAGCGCGAACGCGACGGGGAAGTAGTACCACCAGCCGTGACGGCTGTGCCCGCCGAGGAGCCCGGCGTCGTGCCCGAGCTTCGCGTGGCCGAGCTGCCACCCGACGCCCGAGACGAAGTCGGGCGGGAAGACGAGCTGGAGAGCGCGGTGGCCCGCTTCGAGCGTCGCGCGCAGAGTCCCCCGCCCCACGTCTGCCGAAACGACGGCGTCGGCGAGCGCGTCGTCGAACGAACGGGGCTGAGCGCGCTGGAAGAAGTAGCCGGCGTTGACCGCGAAGACCGCCGCGAGCGCCGCCGCGCACGCGTGCCCCGCGACCCGGCGGCGGCTCAGACCCCTGCGCGGCGCGAGCGCCAGGAGGCCGGCGAAGACCGCGCAGAGCGCCGGCGCGAGCGCGACCATCGAGAACTTGGTCACCGCCGCGAAGCCCGCCGCGAGCCCCAACGGCGCGGCGAGGCGCGCGCGCGGGGCCTTCAGGTACTCGTAGAGCGCGAACGAGAAGAGCAGGAAGGCGAGCGCCGAGGGGACGTCCGTCTGCACGACGCGGCCGTGCGCCAGCACGGTCGGCTCCAGGCTGTAGAGCGCGACGGCGAAGAGCGCCGCGCGCGGCCCCCAGTGCCTCCGCGCGAACAGGAAGACGAGCGCGCCCAGGAGCAGGGTCACGGCGACGAGCGGGACGCGCGCCCAGAAGGAGAGCCGGTCGAACCTCGGGGCGTTGGCCTCCCAGAAGTCTCGGAACCGGCCGAGGAAGTACGCGTACTCCTGCGCGCCCGCCTCGACCGGCGGCGGCCGCGCGCCCGCCAGCCAGAGCGGCGCGGCCCCGAGGACTTTCGCCACCGGCGGGTGTTCGTTGACGGGGCGGAAGTCGCCCCCGGCGAGGTGGTAGAGCCCGGCCGGTATCAGCACCCACTCGTCGACGGTGATGCTCTTCTGCCTGACGACGGCGAGCATCTGCGCGCCCATCAGGGCGAGCAGCAGCGCGCAGAGCGGCGCGGCGCGGCGGCTCAGAAAGCCCGGCGCGCCCGCCGTCTCATCTGCCCTCTCTCCGTCGGTCTTCATCTGTCCGGGTTGCGGTCCCGCGGGGCTCTCGGAGGGGCGGCGTGAGGCCCAAATTCGCTCCGGCGGCTTAGTCGTCGGAAGGGCGCGGGCCGGGGTCGAGGCTGCGGACGCTCGCCTGCCCGAGGACGCGCACCTTGAGGTCGCCCGCCACGCGCACCTGGCACGAGAGGCGCACGTTCTCGGCGAGCCCGGTCTCGGCCGCGAGGCGGTTGCGCTCCGGCTCGCCCATCTCGCCGGGGTCGCCGGCGAGCACCTCGACGCGGCACGTCGTACACTTCGCCTTGCCGCCGCAGCGGTGCAGAATGTCGACGCCCGCGTCCTCGATGGCGAGCACGAGCTTGCTCCCCGCCTCGGCCGCGAACTCCTTCGTCTCGGTCGCGGTCTCCGCTGTAATCTTCGGCATCTTGTAAGGGCTCCCTCGGTGTGAGCGGGGCGGCGGCGTAAAGGCCCCGGCCGCCCCGGCTCGGGTCATAAAACTGAAACGGCGCGGCGCGGCCGGGTGCGCACGCCGGCGGCGTGCCGGGTTGTCCTCTGGAACCACTCGACAAGCCTTCGGCCCGCGCCCTCGGCCGCGCCGTAAGTTTCGCTTAACCGCCGGGCCGACTAGGCCGTGAACGACGAGCCGCAGCCGCAGCCGCCCGTCGCGTTCGGGTTCTTGAAGGTGAAGCCCGAGCCCATGACGTTCGTCACGTAGTCGATCTCGACGCCGTTGAGGTACTGCGCGCTGAACATGTCGACGAACATGCGGACGCCGTTCGACTCGATGATGTGGTCGTTCGGGCGCGACTCCTCCTCGATGTTGAGGCTGTACTGGAAGCCCGAGCAGCCGCCCGGCACCACCCGCACGCGGAGCCCCGCCGTCTCGGGCAGACCCTCCTCGCTCGACATGAACTTCCTGATCTCCTCGGCGGCCGGCGCGCTGACGCCCAGCGTCATCGTCGGAATCTGTGTCTCTGTTGCTGACATCTCTATCTCCTTAGTGATTATTTCCTGACCTGCGATTTTAAACTCCCGGCGTCCGGCACTCTGCTTTCAGCCGGACAAGGGTTGCCGGGTTAAGACAACTTCACTTCTCACGAACGGGCTCGGCGGGAGGCCGACCGCCGTCCGCCCCTAAGCCTTCTTCCCCAGGACGACCAGCTCGGGCTTCATCGCCTCTATCGAGACCTGCCGGGCGACCTCCTCGGCGACGCGCCGGAACGCCTCGGCCTGCGGCGAGTCCGGGTCGCCGACGACGACGGGCACGCCCGAGTCGCCGCCCTCGCGCACCCCCATCCCGAGCGGCACCGCGCCGAGGAACGGCACGCCGTACTCCTCCGACAGCCGCAGCCCGCCGCCCTCGCCGAAGATGTTATAGCGCACGCCCGTGTCGGGCGCGACGAAGTAGCTCATGTTCTCGACCACGCCGAGCACCGGCACGTTCACCGTCTCGAACATGCGGAGCGCGCGGCGCACGTCCGAGAGCGCGACCTCCTGCGGCGTCGTCACCAGCACCGCGCCCTGCACGGGCACGAGCTGCGCCAAACTTAGCTGCACGTCGCCCGTCCCCGGCGGCATGTCGACGATGAGGTAGTCCAGCTCGCCCCACTCGACGTCCTGCAAGAACTGCCGGACGAGGCCGTGCAGGATGGGCCCGCGCACAATCATCGGCTCGTCGCCCGGCTTCAAGACCGCCATCGACATCAGGCGTATGCCGTGCGCTTCGAGCGGCACCAGCTTGTTGCCGCTGATGGTCGGCCGGACGTGGCCGACGCCGAGCATCAGCGGGACGTTCGGCCCGTAGACGTCCGCGTCCATCAGGCCGACGCGCGCGCCGTCCCGCGCCAGGCTCACCGCGAGGTTGACCGCCACCGTCGACTTGCCGACGCCGCCCTTGCCCGAGCTGACGGCGACGATGTTGCGCACGCCCGGCACGGTCAGCTTCTCGCCGAGCCCGCGCCCTTTGGGCACCTCCGCGTCCATCGTCACGCTCACCGACGTGACGCCGGGGAGCTGCGCGACGGCCGCGCGCGACTGCTCCTGCAACTGCTCGCGCACGGGGCACGCGGGCGTCGTCAGCACGACGCGGAAAGAGACCGCGCCGCCTTCGATCTTCAAGTCCTTGATAAAGCCGAGGCGCACGATGTCCTTGTGCAGGTCGGGGTCTTTCACCTGCGCCAGCGCGCCCAGAACGTCGGCCTCTGTCACTTGTGCCATTTTAAATTTTAGTGAAAAGCGGTGAGTGATGAGTGATAAGAAAGAGAGCGGCCTCTGTTTTTTCTCGTCACTCATCGCCCGTCACTTTTCACTTTTCACTTCCCTTCCGGTCTGAGAACCCTGTAGGCGCAGCGCGACGCGCCGCCCGCGATGCGCGACTCGCGGAAGACTTCCGTTCCGAGCAGCTCGCGGTAGACGAACAGCTCCTGGTCGCAGAGCTGCCGGTACTCGCGCGCCAGCTCGGCCTGCGGGCAGTTCCACTCCGTCAAAAGGTACGAGCCGTCGCCGAGGCGCTCGGCCTCGGCCTCGTAGCCCGTCTCGCGCAACAGCTCGGTCAGCCGACGTCTGCGCGCGTCAAA
>DASVSK010000383.1:0-3124 GCA_036388135.1 Pyrinomonadaceae bacterium
GCACGACGCGCCGCGCCTCCCCGTGGTCGTGCAGTCTGGTCAGCGAGCAGAGCGTCTGACCCGGCCCCACCTCAAGCAGGACGCGAGGGCCGCCCCGCAGCAGTTCGCCGATGCCGTCGGTAAAGCGCACGGGCTGCCTGAGGTGCCGCACCCAGTATTCGGCGTCGGTCGCTTCCTCGTCGGTAATCCACCGCCCGCTGAGATTCGAGACGTAAGGAATCTGCGGCGCGGCTAGGCGGGTTCGGCTCACCTCCGCTTTGAACTCCTCAAGAATCGGCTCCATCATCCACGAGTGGAAGGCGTGCGAGGTGCGCAGACGCCGCCCCTCAACCCCACGCTCGCCTAACAACCCTTGCAACGCCTCGACCTGTTCGGCCGGGCCGGAGACGACACACGCCGCGGGCCCGTTCACCGCCGCCAGCGAGAGCGCCCCCCCCGCGTGTTCGACCAGCAGCCCGACGACCTCCTCCTCCGCCAGCGGCAACATCAACATCGCGCCGCCCGGCAAGCTCTGCATCAAGCGCCCGCGCGCCGCCACCAGGCGCAGGGCGTCCTCCAGCGAAAAGACTCCGGCCAGGCAGGCGGCCACGTATTCGCCGACGCTGTGCCCTATCATGGCTTGCGGGCGGATACCCCACGACATAAAAAGTTGCGCCAGCGCGTACTCGACGACGAACAAGGCGGGCTGCGTGAGGGCCGTCTGCTGGAGTTTCTCTTCGGTCGCCCCCGGCCCGAATATCACCTTCCTGAGGTCGAGGCCGAGGTGACTTTGAAGGGGCGCGGCGCACCTATCCACCCACTCGCGGAAAGTCGCCTCGCACTCGTAAAGCTGCCGCCCCATGCCCGCGTACTGCGACCCCTGGCCGGAGAACATCATCCCCACCTGCGCGCCGCCCGGCTCAGCCTTCGCCGTCCAGACCGCCTGCGGGTCTAACGCGCGCAAACTCCGCGCCGCGTCCCGCGCGTCACGACAGACGGCGACGCGGCGGTGGGGCCATTCTTCGCGCCCGACATGCAGCGTGAAAGCGGCGTCAGCCAGATTCGTGTCCGGGTGCTCTTCAAAGAACCGCGCCAGATTCGCCGTCGCCTTATCGAGCGCCGTCGCGGTCTTGGCCGACAGCGTTAAGAGTTGGAAGGGCCTCGGGCTAAGGCCGGGGGGCCGCGTCGCGGGTGCTTCTTCGAGGACGAGGTGAGCGTTGGTGCCCCCTATCCCGAACGAGCTGACGCCCGCCCTCCTCCTCCCGCCCCCCCCCGCCTCCCAGCCCCGCCCCTCGGCGTTGACGAAGAACGGGCTCCCCCCCAGCCCCAGCCCCGCGCCCTCCTCGGCGAAGTGCAGGCTCGCCGGCAGCCGGCGGTGCCGCAGCGCCAGCGCCGCCTTGATCAGCCCCGTCACCCCGGCCGCCGCGTCCAGGTGCCCGACGTTGGTCTTGACGGAGCCGAGCGCGCAGAAGCGCTCGCGTCGCGTCGAGCGGCGGAAGGCCTGGGTGAGGGCGGCGACCTCGATGGGGTCGCCGAGCGAGGTGCCGGTGCCGTGCGCCTCCACGTACGTGATCGTCTCCGCGCTGACCCCGGCCATGATTTGCGCGGCGCGGATGACGGCGGCCTGGCCTTCGATGCTGGGAGCGGTGAAGCCGACCTTGTCGGAGCCGTCGTTGTTGACGGCCGAGCCTTTGATGACGGCGTGGACGGTGTCGCCGTCGGCGAGCGCGTCTTCGAGGCGCTTGAGGACGACGATGCCGACGCCGTTGCCGGCGACGGTGCCCTGCGCGCGGGCGTCGAAGGCCCGGCAGTGGCCGTCAGGCGACGAGATGCCCTCGCGCTGATAGAGGTAGCCCGACTTTTGCGGGAACGTGGCGGCCACCCCGCCCGCGAGGACCATGCTGCACTCGCCGCTCAACAACGCCTGGCAGGCCATGTGCACCGCCACCAGAGAGGTGGAGCAGGCCGTCTGCACGCCCACGCTCGGCCCCTTCAAGTTGAGTTTGTAGGAGACGCGCGTGGGCAGGTAGTCCTTATCGTTACCCATGAAGGTTTGGTACGTGCCCACAGCCCTGACGATCTCTTCGTTCGACATTAAGTTTAAGAAGTATGTGTTAACGCCGACGCCGGCGTAGACGCCGACGGGCCGCCCGTATCTTTCGGAGTCGTAACCGGCATTTTCCAGAGCGTGCCACGCGCATTCGAGAAAGACGCGCTGCTGCGGGTCCATAATCTCGGCTTCTCTGGGGTTGAAGCCGAAGAACGCGGCGTCGAACATCTCCACGTCTTCGAGCACCCCCTTCGCCCTGACGTAGTTGGGCTCGTTCAAAACTTCGGGGGCGACTCCGGCCGCGAGCAGTTCTTCGTCGGTGAAGAAGGTGATTGACTCCACCCCGTCGCGTACGTTCCGCCAGAATTGCTCCACGTCATGCGCACCGGGAAACCGTCCGGCCATCCCGATGATGGCTATCTCAAGCCCGTTCGCGTCGTTGGGTATTAGAGGACTTTCCATCTTCACACCTCTGATTTCTTCACCGCCGCCCGTCTCTGCTCGAAGTGCTGCCTGAGCCGGTGCTTCCCCTCTTCCAGGCGCTCGCTCGTCTCCTCGTCGCGGGATTCTTCCGCCCTCACCCCGGTGCCGCCGTTAACCAGGCGCTCGGCCAGGGCGCTGACGGTCGGATGCCTGAACATCTCGACCATACCTAACTCGACCTGCAACTTCTTCTGAACCTCGCCGTGCACCTGCACCATCAGCAGCGAGTGGCCGCCGAGGTCGAAGAAGTTGTCGTTGATGCTTACCTTCTCGACCCGTAAGACTGATTGCCAGATGGATGCTATTTGTTCCTCCACCTCGTTGCGCGGGGCGGCGTACTCCTTTCCGTTGGACTGCCCGGCCTGTTGACCCGGTTCCGGCAGTCTGCGGCGGTCGACCTTGCCGTTGGGCGTCAGCGGCATCTCGGCTATCACCTCCACCCGCCCCGGCACCATGTACTCCGGCAGCCTCCCCCGCAGCGCACCCCTCACCCCCGCCCCGCTCAACTCCGCCCCGTCCACGCCCACCACGTACCCGACCAACTCCTTCACGCCCCCGGCCCCCTCCCTCGCCACCACCGCGGCCTCGCGCACGCCCCGCACCCCCCTCAAC
>DASVSK010000384.1:0-1767 GCA_036388135.1 Pyrinomonadaceae bacterium
GCGCCTCGGCCAGGTGCTCGACGCCGTGACCCTCGGGCAGCAAGCTCACCGACGCCCCCGCACAGAGCGGCACCAGCAGGCTCGTCACCGTGAGGTCGAAGCCGAGGGGGGAGTGGACGGGGGCGCCGCGGCCGGGGCCGAGGCCGTAGGCGGAGCGCGCCCAGAGCAGGTAGTTCGACAGGCCGCCGTGGGTGACGCACACGCCCTTGGGCTGACCCGTCGACCCAGACGTGTAGATGATGTAGCAGAGGCCGTCCGCGTCGGGCGCGTGGCCGGGGTCGGCGGCGCTCCCGGCGGCGATGGTTGCGCCTTCCGCGTCGAGACAGACTGTCCGCAGCCGAGGGAGAGGCGCGAGTTGGGGGACTCGCGCCGAGCGGGTGAGCAGCACCTGTGCGCCGGAGTCTTCGAGCATGTAACGGAGGCGTTCCACCGGGTGCCCGGGGTCGAGCGGGACGTAACAGCCCCCGGCCTTCAAGACCGCGAGCAGCGAGACCACCATCTCGGCCGAACGCTCAAGCAGGAGCGCCACCTTCACCTCCGGGCCGACGCCGAGCCCGCGCAGGTGTCGGGCGAGTCGATTCGCGCGCGCGTTGAGTTCGCCGTAGGTGAGTTGCTCGCCCCCGAAGGTGAGGGCGACGGCCTCGGGCGAGCGCCGTGCGTGCTGCTCGAAGAGTTGGTGGGCGCAGACGTCGCGCCCGTAGTCGCGCCGCGTGTCGTTGAACTCGACGAGCAGGCGTCGGCGCTCGCCCGGCTCTAGAAGCGGCAGCTCCGAGAGGCGCGCGTCGGGGTCTGCGACGATTCCGCCGAGGAGGTTGCGGAAGTGCGAGGCCATGCGCTCGACCGTCGCGCGGTCGAAGAGGTCTGTGCTGTACTCGAAGCTGGCCGTGAGCCCGTCCGCACTCTCGGCCATCGTCAGCATCAGGTCGAACTGGGCCGCCGGTTGTTGCAGCTCGACGGGCTCAAGCGTGTGCCCCGCCCACTCGATCCGCGCGCCCGTGTCGCAGACGGCTATGGGCGCGAGGTTCTGCCCGTCGAGCGCGGGGGCGCTTTGGAGGACGAACATCGTCTGGAAGACGGGCGGGCGGCCGGGGTCGCGCGCGGGCTGTAGCCGCTCGACCAACTGCGCGAAGGGGTACTCCTGGTGCTCGAAGGCGGAGAGTACGCCGCGGCGCACCTCTTCGAGCAGGGCGTTGAACGTCTGCCCGCCCGAGACGCTCGCGCGCAGCGCCAGAGGGTTGACGAAGTAGCCGACGACGCCCGTGAACTCCGCGCGGCCGCGCCCCGTTGTGGGCGAGCCGACGACCAGCTCCGTCTGCCCCGTGTGCCGGTGGAGCAGCGCCTCGTAGGCCGCCAGCAGCGTCATGTAGAGGGTCGCGCCGCGGGAACGGCCGAGCGACTTGACGCCGCGCAGGAGGTCGGACGGGAGTCGGAAGTTGAACGACGCGCCGCGGTCAGTCCGCGCGGGCGTGCGACGCCTGTCCGTGTGCAGGGCGAGCTGCGGCAGCTCGCCCGCGAGCCGGCCGCTCCAGAACTGCCACAGCCGCTCGCCCTCCGCGCCCGACAGCATGTCCTCCTGCCACGAGACGAAGTGCGTGTATTCGCGCGCGGGCGGCAAGAGGTCGGCCGCCGCGCCCGCGCGCTCGGCCGAGTAGAGCCGCCCCAGCTCGCGCAGCAGAATCGCCAGCGACCAGAAGTCGACGACGATGTGGTGCGCGACCAGAAGCAGCACGTGCTCGTCCGGCGTGCGCGTGAAGACGCCCACCCTCA
>DASVSK010000385.1:0-4091 GCA_036388135.1 Pyrinomonadaceae bacterium
GAGTCCGCCCGCCGCGGCCGCGGGGTCGCATCCCGAGCATGTTCACACCCTACGCCACGCCGCACGAAGGAGCGCCCGTGATTCGCGAGGGCGGCGTCTCCGTTCGCGCCGCGCCGGCCAACCTCCGCCCCGGCGACGAAGACCTCTTCGCGCACGAGCGCGAGCGCGAGATACCGCCGACGCGCCTGCTGGAGCTGCGCGGCGTCTCGGCCACGCCGGAGGGGCTGCTCTTCAAGGGCGCGTCCATCCTGCCCGAGTCCTTCTCCTCGCCCGTCATGATGGGCCGGTTCCTCGGCCGTCGGCGCGGCGTGCTGAAGTTCTTCGCGACGAACCTCCTGCGCCGCCGCCGCAGGCGTATCGAGGAGCCCTGCCTCTGGGTGACCGACGACTGGAGCAACGGCTACTTCCACTGGCTGGCCGACGCGCTCCCGCGGCTCTACGCGGCGCGCGACGCGGCGCGCGACCTCGTGCTGCTGCTCCCGCACGGCTACGAGCGGCTGGGGTTCGTCACCTCGTCGCTCAAGCTCTTCGACGTGCGGCGGGTCGAGTACGTCGGGGCCGACGAGGTCTGCGTCTGCGAGCGGCTCCTCATGCCGACGCACACCGCGCCCTCGGGTCACTACAACGAGCCGCTCGTGCGCGAGCTGCGCGACTTCCTCCTGGAAGGATGCGGCGCTGCGCGCGGCGGCGCGGCGGCCGGAGGCGCGCGGCTCTACGTCAGCCGCGGGCGCGCGCCCAAGCGCAAGCTCTCGAACGAGAGCGAGGTGGCGCGCGCCGTCGAGGAGTTCGGCTTCCGCGTCGTCTACTTCGAGGAGCACCCCTTCGAGGAGCAGGTGCGGCTGACGGCGGGGGCCGAGTACCTCGTCTCGAACCACGGCGCGGGGCTCACCAACGTCCTCTTCATGCCGGAGGGCGCGAGCGTCCTCGAACTCCGCCGCGAGGGCGAGCGCGAGCGCAACTGGTTCTTCAACCTCGCCTCGGCCGCGCGCGTGCGCTACTACTACCAGACCTGCGCCCCGGCCGGCGGCGACGCACACTCCGGCGACCTCCTCGCCGACGTGGGCGCGCTGCGCGACAACCTCGCGCTGATGCTCGGGGCCGAAAAAAGCGGCGGGTGATTCAGCCGCGGAGACGCGGAGACGCGGAGACGCGGAGATTAAGCCGGAAGGCTTGTCTTAACACTTATTCTTTCCCCGCGCCCCCGCGCGCGGCGGCGAATCCCCCTCCCGGGCCGCCTCCGGCCCCGCGACGTCTTGTCGCGCGCGCGCGGCGCTCCTATAATTCCCGCAAAGGAGTTCCCGAGTTGAAAGATGAAGCGACACTGGACTGCACGTGGTCGAACCAGGAGTTGACGGTCGAGCACGTGTCCGAGGCGCGGCTGCCGACCGAGGTCGGCGAGTTCCGCATCGCCGGCTACCGCTCGAAGACGAGCGAGGAGGAGTTCGTCGTGCTCTTCAAGGGCGAGATGAAGCGCGACCAGCCCACGCTCGCGCGCATCCACTCGCAGTGCCTGACGGGCGACGTCTTCGGCTCGACCAAGTGCGACTGCGGCCGCCAGCTCCACAGCGCCATGCTGCTCATCGAGCGCGAGGGGCGCGGCGCAATCGTCTACCAGCTCCAGGAGGGGCGCGGCATCGGCATCATCAACAAGATTCGCGCCTACGCCTTGCAGGACGAGGGCGCGGACACGGTCGAGGCCAACGAGCGGCTGGGGCTCGCCGTCGACCTGCGCGAGTACCGGCAGTGCGCGGAGGTGCTCTTCGACCTCGGGCTGTGCCGGGTCAGGCTGATGTCGAACAACCCCCTGAAGCTGCGCGCGATGGAGGAGGCCGGGCTGCGGGTCGTCGAACGCGTCGCGCTCGAAGTCGAGCACGCCGACGCCGCCATGCACTACCTCCGCACCAAGAAAGAGAAGATGGGACACCTCCTCGACCACATCGAATAACAAAGTAGACAGTAGTCAGTAGTCAGTAGTCAGCAGGGCTTCCGCCATTCGGAAGTTGCCAGTGGCGCGCGCGCGGCCCCCGGAAAAGGGGGCTTTCTACTGACTACTGTCTACTGTCTACTGTCTACTTATTTTGTTAGACTCACCCCCGTGAGCGAGCGCATCTACCGCGACCCGGTACACAACATCATCCGCCTCCGCACGGACACCGAAGAGGGGCGGCTGATGGTGCGCCTCGTCGACTCCTACGAGTTCCAGCGGCTGCGCCGCATCAAGCAGCTCGGCCTCGCGCTCTTCACCTACCAGGGCGCGGAGCACTCGCGCTTCGCGCACTCGCTCGGCGCGCTCCACCTGATGACGCGCGTGCTCGACCGCCTCTCCGAGCGCTACAAGATTTCCGAGGAGTCGCGCGCCGCCGCGCGCGCCGCCGCGCTCCTGCACGACACGGGGCACGGCCCCTTCTCGCACGTGATGGAGAAGGTCTTGAACTTCCACCACGAGGAGTGGACGCGCCGCGCCGTCCTCAGCGAGGAGACCGAGGCCGGGCAGATTCTGCGCGACTACTCGCCGGGGCTGCCGCGCGCCGTGGCCTCCATCATCGAGGGCACGTTCCAGCCCGCCTTCCTCGCGCAGCTCGTCTCGTCGCAGCTCGACGTCGACCGCATGGACTACCTCCTGCGCGACTCCCTGATGACGGGCGCGAAGTACGGCAACTACGACCTCGAATGGATCATCAACGCCATCGAGGTCGACGAGTCGAACGACCGCATCTACGTCTCGGCGCGCGGCCTCCACGCCGTCGAGGAGTATTTGCAGGCGCGCTACTACATGTTCCGGCAGGTCTACTTCCACCGCACTCTGCGCTCGGCCGAGGCCGTGCTGCGCTCGACTCTCAGGCGCGCGCTCGAACTCATCGCGGCGGGCGAGCGCGTCTGGTGCGCGCCCGACACGGCCTTCGAGAAGATTTTGAAGCGCGCGCCGCTCACGCTCGCCGACCACCTGGAACTCGACGACGCCGAGCTGACCTTCCACGTCAAGCAGTGGCAGCGCGCCGACGACGCGACCCTGCGCGACCTCAGCCGCCGCTTCGTCGGCCGCCGCCTCTTCAAGGCCATCGACCTCGACATGCCCGAGGCCGAGCGCGCAGACTTCCTCGACGCCGCCCGCGCGGCCGTCGAGCGGCGCGGCTTCGACCCCGCCTACTACTTCATCGAGGACCACGCGGGCGACGTGCCCTACTACTCCTACTACACGGCCGAGGGCGCGGAGCCCAAGTCGCTCATCTACGTCGAGGACGGCTACGCGCGCCCCCGCGTGCGCGAGATCAGCGAGGTGAGCGACGCCGTGCGGGGGCTGCGCGGCTACCAGCTCCACCGCGTCTGCTTCCCGCCCGAGGCCAAGGACGAGGTCTACGCGCTCTACCACCGGCGGCCCAGCGCCGACGCCCCGGCCAACTGACGCCGCCTGCCGGAAGCGCCCGCCGTCACCGGACGAAGCGCGGGCGCGGCTTCCACCACGCTACGCGAGGCCCTGCAAACGTGCCCGACATGCTCGTCAACCTGCTGCGGCTGCCGCCGTCCGAGCCGGCGCTGGAAGCGTTGCGCGGCGCGGGCGTCGTGGTGCGGCGCGCGCGGCCGTGGGAGTTGCGGCAGGTGAGGGAGTTCGTGGCCGGGCATTTCAGCGATAGTTGGGCCGACGAGATTTCGGTCGGGCTCGTGCGCCAGCCCGTGACGGTCTTCGTCGCGCTGCGCGGGGGGCGGCTCGTGGGCTTCGCCGCGTACGAGTGTACGCGGAAGAACTTCTTCGGCCCGACGGGCGTCGTCGAGGGCGAGCGCGGACGCGGGCTCGGGCGCGCCCTGCTGCTGGCGGCGCTGCGCGGCCTGCGCGAGCTGGGTTATGCTTACGCCGTCATCGGCGGCGTCGGCCCCGCGGAGTTCTACGAGCGCGCGGTCGGCGCACGCCTCATCCCCGACAGCTCGCCCGGCGTCTACGCCGACCCGCTCGGCACGGAAGAAGAGTAAGTTGAAACGCCCGATGTATTTCCGCCCCGCGCTCGCCCTCTTACTACTTGCACTCGCGCTCCCGACGGCGCGGGCGCAGGGGCGCGCGAGCGTGGCCGTGCTCGACATGGGCGCGGGCCCGACGG
>DASVSK010000386.1:0-1654 GCA_036388135.1 Pyrinomonadaceae bacterium
GCTCAAGGCCGACCGCGACATACGCTACTCCGACGGCCACCACAAGCTGGAGAACGTCCGCCTCGAAGTCTACCCCGACCAGGGCGACCTGCCCGACAAGATCAGCGCGCGCGAGACGCTGACGAACGAAGACCAGACGCAGTTCCTCTTCACGGGCAACGTCCAGGTCGAGACGCGCGACCGGCTGGCGGTGAAGGCCGAGACCATCGAGTACGACGTCAAGACCGAGGTGGCGAACGTCACGACGCCGGTCAGCTTCGAGCGCGAGAACATCTCGGGCCGCGCCGACTCCGCCAGCCTCACGGCGAAGGCCAAGAAGCTTGAGCTGAAGGGCGCGGTCGAGATCACCGTCCGCCCCGACGCCGGGGGGCCGCCGGCCGCGGCCCCGCCGGGCGGGGTCCCGAAGATGAACCTGCGTGGGCTGCCCGTCACCGTCAGGTCGGCGCAGGCCGTCTTCGACCAGGCGGCGATGCACATCGACTTCGGCGGCGGCGCGACAGCCGAGCAGGGGCGCGACGTCATCAGCGGCGAGACGCTCTCGGGGCAGCTCACCGCGGAGAAGCGCGTCAAGTTCATCTCGGCGCGGACGCGCGCCTTCCTGCGCACGCTAAACGAGGGGCGCGCCGCAGAGGTCTTCGGCGACCAGCTCGACTTCTACTTCGACGCCGACCAGAAGCTCGTCGCCGCGCACGCCATCGGCAACGTCCGCGCCAAGACCATCAACGCCGACTCGGACGCCGAGCTTCTCGCGAAAGATTCGGCCGACCTCGAATTCGCCGTGCAGGGCGAGCGCAGCCTGCTCCGGGAGATGCGCGCGGGCGGCCGCCCGGTTTTGACTCTCGCCGCGCCGAAGTCGAAGGCCGGCGACCCGCGCGCCGCCAACAAGCGGCTGACGGCCGACGCCGTGCGCCTCTTCTGGCGCGAGACGGGGCGCGACCTCGAACGCGCCGAGGCCAACGGCAGCGTCGAGGTGCTGGTCGAGCCCGCTCGCCCGACGCCCGAAGCCGACCGCAAGCGGCTCTACGCGACCGTCATCAAGTGCTACTTCTACGAGGCCGGGAACCTCGCCAAGACCTTCCACGCCTCGGGCGACGCCAGGGCCGTCATCGAGCCCTACCAGGAGACAGAGCGGCGCGCCGCGCGCACGCTCACCTCGCAGGAGATGGCCGCGGAGTTCGTCCGCGAGACGCAGGACGTCGAGCGCTTCGACGCGGCCGGCGACGCGCGCTTCGTCGAGCGCCAGCGCACGTTCACCTCGCGGAAGATGACCGCGCACTTCTCCCGCCAGACCTCCGCCCTCGAACGCGTGGACGCCACGGGCGACGCCAAGTTTAACGAGCTGGATCGCAACGGCCAGTCGGCCTCGATGAACTACACGGCGGGCGACGGCGTCGCGCGCCTGCGCGGCGGCGCGCCCGTCGTCTGGGATTCGCGCGCGCGGCTCAAGGCCGCTGAGATCGATTCGGACACGCGCCGCAAAATCTCCTACGCGCGGGGCAAAGCGCAGACGACTTATTACAGCCAAGAACAGACGAACGGCGCGACGCCTTTCGCGAAAGTCAAGAGTCCGGTCTTTCTCACATCGAACGCGGTCGAGTTTCGACACGAGGAGGGCGTCGGCATCTACACGGGCGCGGCGCGCGCTTGGCAGGAC
>DASVSK010000387.1:0-6060 GCA_036388135.1 Pyrinomonadaceae bacterium
CGCCGCCCTCCCCTTAACTGTCCTGAAGACACAACCCGAGGTGCAGAGATGATCAAGCGATTCCTGAGAGACGAGTCCGGCCTGGAGCTTTCCGAGTACGCGGTCGCGGCCGCGCTCATCGCGCTCGCGGCGGTCGGAGCCTTCCAGCTTCTCGGCGGCAACATCAAGGTCGCCATCGAGAACCTGTCGGGGAAGATTCCCACGACGGCCCCGTAAGTTTCGAGGTTCGGGCGGCGCGCACGCCGAGCCCGCTCGCGGGCCAACGGTGCGCGCCGCCGAACCCTTAACGCCGTCCCGATTATGCGCGGCCCGAGAGCCGCAACACTTCCGAACGCACCCCTCCTTATTCAAGCACTTATTCATTCAAGCACTTATTCAAGCAGCCATGTTCGACACGACTACCATCGCCGCGCTCGTCCTGCTGTTGCCCCTGACGGCCGTCATCACCTACTTCGACGTGCGCTACCGCCGCATCCCGAACCTCTTCGTGCTCGCCACGCTCGTCAGCGGGCTCATCATCAACTTCATGGCGGCCGGGCTGCCGGGGCTCGCGGCGAGCGGGGGCGGGTGCCTGCTGGCCTTCGGGCTGATGTTCGTCCTCCACGTCTTCGGCGCGATGGGCGCGGGCGACGTCAAGCTGTTCGCGGCGGTCGGCTCGGTCGTCGGCACGGGGCTCGTGCCCGAGACCTTCCTCGTCGTCCTGCTGACGGGGGGCGTGCTCGCCGTCTACTCGATACTGCGCAACGGGACGGTGCTGACGACTTTGACGCGCGTGCTACAGATTTTCGTCGGGCTTTTGCCGGGCTGGCAGATCCCGCGCTTCGACGTGCCGGCCGACCGCCGTCACACGCTGCCCTACGGCGTGGCGATCACGCTGGGCAGCATCATCTCCCTCTTCGTCTTCCGCGCCTGAGAGGCCGGCCGACCGGCCGTTACAGAGTCAGAACCTCGACTGGAGAAAACCGGACATGCGTAACAAACGTCTCCTTTTCGTGATGGGAAGCGCCATGGTCTTCGGGCTGCTGGCCGCCGTCTCCGTGAGCCGCTACCTGTCGGACGCGCAGGCCAACACGCGGAACATGAACAGCGTGGTGGTGGCGAAGGTCGACATCCCCATCGGCACCAAGGTCGCGGCCGAGCAGCTCTCGACGGTGCAGTTCCCCTCGAACGCCATCCCCGAAGGGACGTTCGACAGCGCCGAGAAGCTGGTCGGCCGCGTCACGGTCACCAACGTCGCGGCGCGCGAGCCCGTCACAGACTTCAAGCTCGCGCCCGAGGGCTCGGCGGGCGGGCTGTCGGCCGTCATCCCCGCCGGCTACCGCGCGATGACCGTCAAGGTCGACGACGTGATCGGCGTCGCGGGCTTCCTCCAGCCGGGGACGATGGTCGACGTGCTGACCGTCATCGAGCAGCCCGGCCACATGTCGAGCGGCAACCCCATCTCGAAGATCGTCATTCAGAACGTCAAGGTGCTCGCCTCCGGGCAGAACCTCGACAAGCCGAAGGACGAGCGCGAGGCCGACGCCGTCAAGGCCGTCACGCTCCAGGTCACGCCCGAGCAGGCCGAGAAGCTGGCGCTGGCCTCGACCGAGGGCAAGCTCCGCCTCGTCCTGCGCAACGGCATCGACCAGGACGACGAGCAGACGAGCGGCGCGGACAAGAAGAGCCTCCTGACCGGCGAGCGCGCGATGCCCGCGCCCGAGCCCGGCGCGCTCAAGAGCGAGCAGGCTCAGCCGCAGATGCCCGCGTCGAATCAGGTCTTCCGCCGCGCGTCGCGCCAGCACGCGCCCGCGCGCGTCTCGCAGGCCGCGCCCGCGGCCGAGGCCCCGAAGCCACAGCCCGCCGCGCCGCCGCGCCCGAACGTCGAGATGATTCAGGGCACGAAGAAGAGCACCGTCGAATTCCCCTGATGGATTGGCTCATTGGGTCACGGGCTCGTTGATTCAAGTAAGAGATGAATCAACGAGCCGGTGAACAAATCAATCAATTCGTCATCCCAGAACAGGAGTCAAACTATCATGAAGAACAGTCCCCTGGTCGCGAAAATCTTTGTGCTCGTCGGCGTGCTCTCGGTGGGAGCGGCGGCGGCGAGGGCGCAGGAAGGCCGGCAGCAGAACTTCGTCCCGGCCTCCTTCGAGCGCGCGGCGTCCGAGCCCGTCCAGATCAACGTGCTGGTCGGACAGTCGCGCGTCATCAACTTCGACCGCCCCATCGGGCGCTTCTCGGTCTCGAACCCCGAGGTGGCCGAGGCCGTGCTGGTCGCGCCCGACCAGGTGCTCGTCAACGGCAAGGCGTTCGGGCAGGTCAACTTCATCGCGTGGGAGCAGAAGGGCGGCGCGTTCATCGTCTTCGACGTCTTCGTCCGCTCGAACCTCTCGCTCATCGACTCGCAGATCAAGGCGCTCTTCCCGGCCGACGACGTCCGTCTGAGCCAGGCCAACGGCTCGGTCGTCATCTCGGGCAGCGTCAAGCAGGCGGCGACCGTCGCGCAGGTCGAGGCGGTCGTCAAGGCCGCGGGCTTCAACACCGTCAACATGCTCCAGTCGCCCGTGACGAACAAGGCGCAGGTGCAGTTGCAGGTGCGCGTGGCCGAGGTCAGCCGCAGCCGCATGAAGGAGCTGGGCGCGACCTTCGCCTACGAGTCGAGCCCGGGCGTCGGCGGCGTCGTCGGCGCGGGCGGCGGCCCCTGGACGATGGGCAAGGTCGACGGCGGCAACATCTTCGGGACGACGGTGGGGAGCGCGCTCAACCTCTTCGTGATGGGCGGCAACACCTTCAACTTCCTGCGCGCGCTCAAGACGCAGGGCGCGCTCCGCTCCCTGGCCGAGCCGAACCTCATCGCGATGGACGGCCAGCAGGCGAGCTTCCTCGCGGGCGGCGAGTACCCCGTCCCCGTCGTCCAGAACACGGGCGACCGCGCGATGGTGACCATCATGTTCAAGGAGTACGGCATCCGCCTCAACTTCAAGCCGACCATCATCGACGAGGATCACATCCGGCTCGAGCTTGAGCCCGAGGTCTCGACCATCGACTTCGCCAACGGCGTCAAGTTCGACGGCTTCGTCGTCCCGGCGCTCAGGACGCGGCGCGCCAAGACGGGCGTCGAGCTGCGCGACGGCCAGTCGTTCGCGCTCGCCGGCCTGCTCGACAACAACGAGCAGCGCTCGATCTCGAAGATACCCGTCCTCGGCGACATCCCCATCCTCGGCACGCTCTTCAACTCGAAGTCGTTCCAGAAGCAGGAGACCGAGCTGATGTTCATCGTCACGGCGAACCTCGTGAAGCCGGTCAACCGCGACGAGCTGCCCGAGTTCCGCGGCGTCGACGGCCTCAAGAACGGCTCGCCGCTCGGCATCGAGCCGAAGGGCGAGGGCATCGAGGGCGACCACGGCTTCGCGACCGGCGACAAGAGCACCTCGAAGGCCGCGCCCGCGCAGCCCGAGGCGCTGCCGAAGAAGAAGGCCGACGACGTGAAGGCGGCCGCGGCCTCGGTCGAAGTCTCGAAGAAGCAGCAGTAAACAGGTCGGAGCCGCCCGCGGCGGGGGCGGGTCGTTTTAACGACCCGCCGCCGCCGCAGATGGCACTGCCGGTCAGGCGGAAGGAGGACGAGATGAGGCGTTTGAAGTCTGAGAACAAGGGTGAACGCGGCTCCGTCCTCGCGGTGGCGGCGCTCGGCATGCTGGCGCTCATCCTCGCCACGGGGCTGTGCGTTGACATCAGCCACTTCTACGTCGTCAAGGCCGAGTTGCAGAACGCGGCCGACGCCTCGGCGCTGGCCGGGGCCTCGGCGCTCAACTCCTCCCCGGCCGGCGTCACCGAGGCGGCCGACCGCGCCGTCGAGGTGATGAACAACTACGAGTTCAACCGGACGGGCGTCACCATCACGCGCGACCGCGTCAAGTTCGCGGCCAACTTCGGCGGCCCCTACGTCGCCGAGTCGGCGGCGCGCGCCTCGGCCGCGTCCGTCCGCTTCGTCAGCGTCGAGGTGCCGCCGAAGGCCGTGGGCGTCTTCTTCTCGGCGAGCGCCATCGGCAAGACCTCGGTCGACCTCACGCAGCAGGCCGTCGCCGGGATGAGCGTCGCGCCCAACGTCTTCTGCGAGTGGATACCGCTCTCGGTCATCGACGACGACGCCAACCCGATGCAGCCCGGCCAGACCTACACCGTGCGCGCCGCGCCCGGCAACTCGGTCTCGCCCGGCAACTACCAGATTCTCGCGCCGAAGGGGCGCGGCGGCAGCACCGCCCGCGAGCACATCGCGCACGGCGTCAACGAGTGCGCCGAGCCCGGCGCGGAGTATACGGTCGACACGGAGCCGGGCGTCACGGCCGGCCCCGTGCGCCAGGGGCTCAACACGCGCTTCGACGACTACTCGGCGGGGATGGACCCGGCCGCCTACCCGCCCGACGTGAACGTCAAAGAGGGCATCACGTGGGCGCAGTACCGCGACGCGACGCCCGGCTCGGCGAACTGGCAGGAGCCGCGCCACCCCGGCGTGGCGATGCGGCGGGTCGTGCTCATCCCGATGATAGCGTTCAGCCAGTACGACGGCGGGCGCGACACCGTCACCTTCTACAAGTTCGCGGCCTTCTTCCTGCGGACGAAGGTGCAGGGCGGGTCGGGCGGCGACGTCCAGGCCGAGTACATCGGCGAGCGGCTGATGTTCGGCAAGGGCGGCTACAAGCCCGGCGGCGGCCCCGTCAACCCGCAGCTCGCGCAGCCCGTGCTCTACCGCTGAAAGTGGAGGTGAAGGGAAGTGCTCGCAAGACTCTTCAGACCAGCCGGCCCCCTCGGGCGCTTCGCGCGCTCAGAGCGCGGGACGCAGCTCGTCGAGCTAGCCATCGTGCTCCCCGTCATGCTGATGCTTTTGGGCGCGGTGGCCGAGTTCGGCCGCTTCTTCTACACCTACCAGACGCTGTCGAAGGCGACGCGCGCCGGCGCGCGCTACCTGACGACCGAGCCGGCCGCGGGCGCGGCGGACGCGAGGGCCAAGAACCTCGTCGTCTACGGCAACGAGTCGGGCGCGGGCGCGCCCGTCGTCTCGGGGCTCGCGGGCGGGAACGTCCGCGTCATGCGCACGGGCGGGACGAGCGCCTTCCCCGAGCGCGTTACCGTCCGCATCGAGGGCTACACGTATCAGCCGGTCTTCGACCTCGGCAAGCTGATCGGCAGCCCCACGCTCTCCCTCCGCGTGCCCGTGAGCCCGAGCACGACCATGCGCTTCTTCTCTTCCATCCCGAGCTGAGGTGAGCGGCGTGAACAGACGACCCGGACAGCGGAACGGCAAGGCGGAGCGCGGCGCGGCGCTGGTGGAGTTCAGCATCGCGGCCGTCGTCTTCCTGACGGCCATCTTCGGCGTGCTGGAGGTGTCGCGCCTGCTCTGGACGCACAACGCGCTCTCGGACGCCGCGCGCCGCGGCGCGCGCTACGCCGTCACGCACCCGGCGAGCGACGAGGCCGAGGTCATCAACATGGCCGTCTACGGCAACGCCGAGGGCGCGGGCGCGCCGATGGTCTTCGGCCTGACCGACGACCACCTCGACGTGCAGTACAAGACCTCGCCCGTCACGGGCTTCTTCAGCTACCCCGGCGGCGCGGTGACGGTGAGCATCAAGGGCTTCGCGTTCAAGTTCGTCGTCCCCATCCTCGGGACGACCATCTCGATGCCCGACTATCACACGACGCTGACGGCCGAAAGCTCCGGCCAGGTTCCGCCCGACGTCGGCCCGACGCCCGCGCCGACCGCGACGCCCACGCCGGCCCCCACGCCCGGGCCCACGCCGGCGCCGACCGCGACGCCCGCGCCGACGCCGACGCCGGCCCCGACCGCGACGCCGGCCCCGACGCCGACGCCGGTGCCGACCCCGCGCGCGTGCGGCCGCGGCGAGAACGTCTCGACGGGCTGCGTCTGCAAGCCGCCGATGAAGGCGACGGGCTCCGGCAAGTGCATGTGAGCGCGGGAGCCGGCGGGAAGAGAAGACAGGGAGCGTAAGGACGAGCGATGACACAACAACTGACCTTCGTCATTCTGAGCAACGGGATGGAGAGCTTCAAGGAGCT
>DASVSK010000388.1:0-3362 GCA_036388135.1 Pyrinomonadaceae bacterium
AGAACTTCACGTTCGTCGACGGCGACGACGTGCTCGCGCGGCTCCGCAAGGTCCCGGTCTCGACCTGGAACTACATCGCCGAGGGTCTCTACGCCTTCGCCTTCGGCGACACCAACTTCGCGCGCTCGACTTCGAGCATCGCCTTCGGCAGCGGCAACGAGGTGAAGGGCGCGGCCGGGTTCTCGGCCGGAGCGGGCAACCGCGTGTGCGACACCTACGGCGTCGCCTTCGGCAACAAGGCTCAGTCGGGCGGGCCGCTCATCAACGGCAAGTGCGACCCCGACACCTTCAACATCCGCGGCCTCGCGGCCGTCGCCCTCGGCTACAACGTGACGGCCGACCAGGACCACACGACGGCGATGGGCAAGTTCGCCACCAACAACGGCTTCGCGGGCACCTTCATCTGGTCGGACGGCTCGGCGACGGCCTCGGCCGACACGTTCCGCAACACGGCCAACAACGAGTTCGCGGCGCGCGCCACGGGCGGCTTCCGCTTCCGCACCAACCTCGGCGGCACGACGGGCTGCAACCTGCCCGCCGGCTCCGGCGTCTTCAACTGCACTTCGAGCCGCGCGACCAAGGAGAACTTCACGTTCGTCGACGGCGACGACGTGCTCGCGCGGCTCCGCAAGGTCCCGGTCTCGACCTGGAACTACATCGCCGAGGGTCAGCAGTCGCGCCACCTCGGGCCGATGGCGGAGGACTTCTACAGCGCCTTCCGGCTCGGCACGACCGACAAGGCCATCGGCATCCAGGACGCGGTCGGCGTGAGCCTCGCGGCGGTCAAGGCGCTCGACGCGCGCACCACGGAGCTTCAGCAGAAGACCGAGGAGGTCGACCAGCTCCGCGCCAAGGTCAACACGCTGGAGCAGCGCCTCGCCGCGCTCGAACAGCTCATCCGGAGGCAGGCCGACGGCCGGCAGAAGTAAGCTTCCCCCGCTCCCCCGTTCCCCCGAACGCGAAAGCCCCGCTCACGAAAATGAGCGGGGCTTTCGTCTTTCGTCGCGTCTTTCGTCGCGCGGCGGCCGTTTCAGTAGTTCGTCAGAATCCGCCCGGGCTCGAAGCCCATCGCGTGGAGGCGGTCGCGCGTCTGCTCGATCATCTCGCGCGAGCCGCAGACGAGCGCCACGGGGTCGGAGAGCGACGGCAGCACGTTGTCGAGGAGCGACTGGACGTAGCCGGTCGAGCCCGACCACTCGTAGCCGTCGGGGCGCGAGATGACCTGCCGCAGCTCGACGCCCGCCGACTTCCACGACTCCACCTCGTCGCGGTAGCAGAAGTCTTCGGGCGTCCGCACCCCGTAGAGGACGACGACCTGGCCGAAGCTGTCGGCGCGCGGCAGCACCGACCTGAGCGCCGAGCGCAGCGGCGCGACGCCCGTCCCCATCGCGACGAAGACGAGGTCGCGCCCCTCCTGCGCCGAGAGGTCGAAGCCGTGCCCGGCGATCTCGACGAGGCGGACGGTGTCGCCCGGCCCCATCCCGTAGAGCGCCTTGACCGCCGGGTCGGTCGAGCGCTTGACGAGGAACTCCAGCTCGTCGTCCTCCGGCGCGCTGGCGATGGCGAAGTAGGCGCGCCCCGGCTCGCCCACTTCGAGCAGCGCCACCTGCCCCGGCGTAAATGGCATGTCGTGACAGTCCGACGCCCCCTCGGGCAGCACGTCGAAGGCGCGTACGTCGCGCGCCTCCTCGTGGACGCGCCTGATGACGAGGGTGCGTGCCCCCTTCTCTCCCATAAGACCCACCGCCTTGATCTACCTTTTCTTGATTACCGTAACGCCGCCGAGTTTAGCACGAAGCGCCGCGCCGACGGCAAAGGCAGTAGACGGTAGACAGTTAGTCAGTAGTCGGTAGAAAAACCGCCGCCGGCTAAGCGTCAGCGGGTCGGCGTCAACGTCGTCAGAGCGGAGCCCGCTGACTACCGTCTACTGCCTGCCGCCTACCGTTTACTCCCCCTGTGGCGCGCGGCGCGGGGCGTGTGCTAAAACTGTCGCCGTCGCAATCATCATAAAATCTTCGCCACAATGAACCGCTCTCCGCTGCTGGTCATCTTCGTCACGGTCTTCATCGACCTGGTGGGCTTCGGCATCGTCATCCCGGTGCTGCCGTTCTACGTCGAGGGGACGCAGTTCGACGCCAGCCCGCGCGCGGTCGGGCTGCTGTTCGCGTCCTACTCGATCATGCAGCTCATCTTCAGCCCCGTGCTCGGACGCCTCTCCGACAGGTACGGCCGCCGCCCCGTCCTCTTCTTCTCGCTGCTGGGGACGAGCCTCGGGTTCTTCATCCTGGGGTTCGCGACGACGCTCTGGATGCTCTTCGCCGGGCGCATCATCGACGGCATCACGGGCGGGAACATCTCGACCGCGCAGGCCTACATCGCCGACGTGACGACCGAGGAGGACCGCGCGAAGGGGATGGGTCTCATCGGCGCGGCCTTCGGGCTCGGCTTCATCTTCGGCCCGGCCATCGGCGGGATACTCTCGCGCTGGGGCGTCCACGTGCCGTTCCTCTTCGCGGGCGCGCTCTCGCTCGCCAACGCGACGCTGCTCTACTTCGTGCTGCCCGAGACGGTCGGCCCCGGCCACCCCGCGCGCGAGTCGGCCGCCGCCGGGCGCTGGTCGCAGCTCGCCTCCGCGCTCCGCCGCCCGTCGCTCGCCTTCGTGCTCGGCATCTACTTCCTCTTCGTCACGGCCTTCTCGCTGATGACCTCCTCGTTCGGGCTCTTCACGCTCTACCGCTTCGGCTTCGACGCGCACGACACGGGCTGGATTTTCGCCTTCGTCGGCGTGGTCGGGGCGGTCGTGCAGGGGGGCCTGATAGGGAGACTGGTGAAGACTTTCGGCGAGCCGCCGCTCGTCATCGCGGGCGCGCTGCTGTTTACGGCGAGCCTGGTGCTCATCCCGCTGACGGGGCCGCAGACGGGGATGGCGGGGCTGCTGGCGCTCGGCGCGCTCTTCGCGCTGGGGAACGGGCTGGCGACGCCGTCGCTCAACGCGCTGGCGTCGAAGAGCGCGGGCGCGGCCGAGCAGGGCGGCGTGCTCGGCGTGACGCAGTCGGTGGCGAGCCTCGCGCGCGCCGTCGGGCCGCTCGTCTCAGCCGCGCTCATCTACAGCGCCGTCGCCACGGTGGGGCGGGACGGCCGTGCGCACAACATGAGCGACCGCTCGGTCGAGCTGACCTTCTGGGCGGCGGCCGTCATCATGTTCGTCGCCTTCGTCCTCGCCGCCTACTTCGCGCGCGCGCACGCCTCGGAGTACCGCGGCGGCGGCGACGCCCTCCCCGCCGCGGCGCGCGACTGAGCGTCCGCTCCAAAGCCGCCGCGTGGGCGCGGAGGCGCGGGGGATAAGGATGAAAGAATGCTCA
>DASVSK010000389.1:0-5757 GCA_036388135.1 Pyrinomonadaceae bacterium
GCCGTGCGCCGAGTCGGGGATGAGCATCACCTTGCGGCGCTTCGCCTCGTCCGAGGACGTGCCGTCGCGCGCGTCGAGGAAGGCGCGAATCATCATCACGCCGGTCAACTCGCCGTGCGCGCCCGCCGCCGGCTGCAAGGAGACGCCGGGCAGCCCCGTTATCTCGGCGAGGTGCTGCTGCAACTCGTACATCACCTGGAGCGCGCCCTGCGCGTCCTCCTCCGAGGCGAGCGGGTGGAGCGCGGCGAAGCCGGGGATGCGCGCGACTTTTTCGTTGAGCCGCGAGTTGTACTTCATCGTGCAGGAGCCGAGCGGGTAGAGCCCGAGGTCGATGTTGTAGTTCCACGTCGAGATGCGCGTGAAGTGGCGCACGACGTCGGGCTCGGACAGCTCGGGCACGCCTTCGAGGTCGTCGTCGCGGCGCAGCTCGGCCGGGAGCAGCTCGTCGAGCGCGGTCTCCTCGACGTCGAGCGCGGGCAGGCGGTAGCCGCGCCTCCCCGTCTGTGAGCGCTCGAAGACGAGCCCCTCGTTCTGCGTGACGTGCGTGGTCGCTTTGGTGATGGTCATGACTCTTTGAGCCCGGCGACGAGCGCGTCGATGTCGGCGCGCTTGTTCGTCTCGGTGACGCAGACGAGGAGGTCGTTCTCGCGGCCGGGGAAGTAGCGCGAGAGCGCGAGGCCGCCAGTGACGTTGTGCTCCGAGGCGAGGCGGCGCAGGAGCGAGTCGGCGTCGGAAGGCGCGCGGACGACGAACTCGTTGAAGACCGGCGCGGAGTAGGGAATCGAGAAGCCTTCGAGCGCGGCTATCTGCCTGCGCGCGTAGGCCGCCTTCTGCGCGCACTGCGCGGCGACCTCCTGAAGGCCGCGCCGCCCCATCGTCGTCATGTAGATGGTCGCGGCCAGCGCGATGAGCCCCTCGTTGGTGCAGATGTTCGAGGTGGCCTTCTCGCGCCGGATGTGCTGCTCGCGCGTGGCGAGCGTCAGGACGAAGCCGCGTCGGCCCTCCCTGTCGTAGGCGACGCCGGCGAGGCGTCCCGGTATCTGGCGCGCGTACTGCTCGCGCGTGGCGAAGAGTCCGACGTAGGGGCCGCCGTAGGAGACGGGCACGCCGAACGACTGCCCCTCGGCGACGACGATGTCCGCGCCGCACGCGCCGGGCGAACGCAGCAGCCCGAACGACGCGGCCTCCGTGACGACGACGACGAGCAGCGCCCCGGCGGCGTGAACCTGCTCGGCGAAGCCCCTGACGTCCTCGACGCAGCCGAAGAAGTTGGGAGACTGGACGACGACCGCCGCCACCGTCTTGTCGAGCGCCGACGGGTCGAGCGAGGTGCGCCCGGTCGCCTCGTCGAAGCCGAGCCGCCCCAGCTCTATCCCCGCGTGCGCGACGTAGGTCTCGGTGACGCGCATGTACTCGGGGTGGACGGCGTCGGAGACGAGGACGCGCGAGCGGCGGGTGACGCGCTCGGCCATCAGCACGGCCTCGGCCATCGCGGTCGAGCCGTCGTACATCGAGGCGTTGGCGACGTCCATGCCGGTGAGCTGGCAGACGAGCGTCTGGAACTCGAAGATGGCCTGGAGCGTGCCCTGCGAGATTTCGGGCTGGTAGGGCGTGTAGGCCGTGAAGAACTCGGAGCGCTGGATGAGGCTGTCGATGATCGTCGGCGCGTAGTGCGTGTAGGCGCCCGCGCCGAGGAAGCTCGGGCGGCGGGCGGCGGCGTTTTTGGCCGCCATCGCCTCGAAGCGTTCGAGCAGTTCCGGCTCGGAGAGCGCCGCCGGGGTGTCGAGCGGCTCGCGGAGGATGATGTCGGCGGGGACGGAGTCGAAAAGCTCCTCGGCCGAGCCGAGCCCCAGGCCACGCAGCATCTCCTGCCGCTCTTCCGGCGAGTTCGGGATGTAGCGCACGGCCTTCTCTTACTCCGACTCCGACTTGATGTAGTCCTCGTACTCGGCGGCCGAGAGGAGGCTGTCGACCTCGCCGCGGTTCGAGAGCCGGAGCCTGAGCATCCAGCCCTCCCCGTACGGGTCGGTGTTGACCTTCTCGGGCTCGTCGTTGAGCGTCCCGTTGACCTCGGTGACCTCGCCCGCGACGGGGAGGAACAGCTCCGAGACGGCCTTGACCGACTCGACCGAGCCGAACGTGTCGTGCGCCGCGAAGGTCTCGCCGGCCTTCGGCAGCTCGACGTAGACGACGTCGCCCAGCGAGGACTGCGCGTGGTCGGTGATGCCGACGGTGCCGGTCTCGCCCTCGACCCTCAGCCACTCGTGATCCTTGCTGTAGAACAACCCTTCGGGAACGTTTGCCATAAGACTCCTCGGTGGACAGTAGACGGTGGTCAGTAGACAGTAGAAGACCTTTCTCAGCCGGGCAGTCAGCCTGTCAGCGTCAACGCCCGCCGGGCGGAGCCTACTGACCGCCGTCTACCGGCTACTGTCTACCCCTCTTATAAAACGGCACGGGGACTGTCTGCGCGCCGACCATGCGGCCGCGGACGTCGACTTGAATCTGCCGGCCGGCCGACGCCAGCCCGGCGGGGACGTAGGCCATCCCGATGTTCTTCTTCAGGAAGGGCGCGGGGCTGCCGGAGGTGACCTGGCCGACCTTCGAGCCGTCGGCGTAGACGTCCTGCCCGTCGCGCGCGATGCCGCGCTCGGTGACCTCGAAGCCGACGAGGCGGCGCGCGACGCCCTCCTCCTTCTGGCGCGCGAGCGCCTCGCGGCCGTTGAAGTCGCCCTTGTTGAGCTTGGTGATCCATCCGAGGTTGGCTTCGAGCAGCGTCGTCTCTTCCGTGATCTCGTGGCCGTAGAGCGCCATCCCGGCTTCGAGCCGGAGCGTGTTGCGCGCGGCGAGCCCCGCGGGCTGGACGCCCCCCGGCGTGTCGTAGCCGCCCGCGTCGAGCATCTTCTGCCAGAGCCTTTCGGCGTGCTCGGGCGCGGCGTAGACCTCGAAGCCGTCCTCGCCCGTGTAGCCGGTGCGCGAGATGATGGAGTCGACGCCGTCGACCCGCCCCTCGCGGAAGTGGTAGTACTTGATCTCTTCGAGCGGCGTCTCGGTGAGCGTCTGGAGTATGCGCAGGGCGTCGGGGCCTTGAAGGGCGAGCTGGCAGAAGTCGGAGCTGCGGTTGGTCAGCCGGACGCTCTCGTCCCGCTTGTGCGAGCTGATCCAGTCCCAGTCCTTGTCGGTCGTCGAGGCGTTGACGACGAGCAGGAGGTGCTCCGCGCCGAAGCGGTAGACGAGCAGGTCGTCGACGACCGTGCCGCGCTCCGTGGTCAGGGCGGAGTACTGCGCCTGGCCGTCCACCAGTTTCGAGGCGTCGTTCGAGCAGAGGCGGTTGACGAACGGGATGGCGTCAGGGCCGCGCACCTCTATCTCGCCCATGTGCGAGACGTCGAAAAGCCCCGAGCGCGTGCGCGTGGCGTGGTGCTCCTCGACCGTGCCCGCAGGGTACTGGACGGGCATGTCCCACCCGCCGAACTCGACCATGCGGCCGCCCAGACGGCGGTGCATCGCGTTCAGGGGCGTCTGCTTCAGTGTGGTGGCGCTCACACCCGTCTCCCGTGCTCTTCCGCACAATCCGCCATGCGAAATGGATAATGTATGGAACGAAGCTGAAACCTAACACGACGCCCGAGAGGGCGTCAAGCGAGTGTCCGCGCGACGTGCGCGCGGCCGCGAACGCCGGGGCGGTGGGACGCCGGGCCGGGGTAAATCTGTTTAAAATCGGCCGCGCACGCGTTAGTATAGGGGCGTGATGAGAAACTGGCTGAGTCCGAATCGACCGAATCGGCGGGGCGGAAAACTCCTGCCTGCCTTCGCCGCCTTGCTGGCCGCGGTCTTCATCTGCGGCTCCCACGCGCGCGCGCAGGAGGGCGACCTGTCGAGCAGCGCGGGCGTCTTCGTCGAGCCCGCGCGCTCGCGCGCCGCGGCCCCGCGAGAGAGGGGCGCGCCGCAGCGAACCGCGCCGCGGCGCGCGAAGCCGAAGCCCGGCCCCGATCCGACCCCGACGAGGCCGACGGGGACGCGGACGCCGGCCGTGACGGCCGAGTCGCTCAACGCGCGCGCCGAGGCCGCCATCGACGCCGGCCGCTTCGGCGAAGCGGTCGAGCCCCTGAGCCAGTCTCTCAGGCTCAAGCCCGACTTCGGCGACGCGCATTACAACCTCGGCTTCGCGCTCTACTCGCTCGGCCGGACGGCCGAGGCGGTCGAGCCGCTGCGCCGCGCGGCACAGCTCGACACGAACGACGCGGACGCGCCGGTCTACCTCGGCGCTTCGCTCGCCAAACTCGGCCGCCACGCGGAGGCCGCCGCCGCCTACGAGCAGGCCGCGCGGCTCTCGCCGCGCAACGCCTCGGTGCTCGCGGCGCTCGGCGAGGAGTACCGCGCGGCGGGCGACGCGGAGCGCGCGGTCGGGGCGCTCAGGCGCGCCGCGGCCGTCAACCCCGACGACACCGACACGCAGTTCGGCCTCGGCGAGGCGCTCTACGCCGCGGGCAAGTACGCCGAGGCGGCCGAAGCCTTCGCGCACGTCACGCGCGTCACGCAGTCGAACGCCGAGGCGTTCGAGAACCTCGGCGACTCCTACCGCGCGCTCAACCGCTGGCCCGAGGCGGCGGCCGGGTACCGCGACGCGGCGCGGCTCAAGCCGGGCGACGCCGACCTGTTGCAGAAGCTCGGCTACGCGCTCGGGCGCGACAAGCGCTGGCCCGAGGCGGCCGACGCGCTGAAGAAGGCGGTCGCGCTCAAGCCCGACGGCGGCGAGGCGGCCGTCAACCTCGCGTGGGTCTATAACAACTCGGGGCAGTACCGGCTCTCGATTGACACGCTCAAGCCGGTCGTCGCGTCGAAGCCGGAGATGACGGCCGCGCTCTTCAACCTCGGCACGGCCTACGGGCACCTCGCGCAGAAGGGCGCGCAGAACGACGCTGAGCGGAAGACGCTTTTCGAGCAGGCCGTCGAGACGCTCCGGCGGGTCGCGGGGCTCAAGCCCGACTGGCCCGAGGCGCACAACAACCTCGGCGTCGCGCTCGGGAGCCTGGGACGCTTCAAGGAGGCCGTGGCCGCGCACGCCGAGGCCGTGCGGCTCAAGCCCGACTACGCGGGCGCGCTCTTCAACCTCGCCTACGCCTACCGGAAGGGCGGCGACAAGAAGAAGGCACTGGAGACGCACAAGCGGCTCCAGGCCGTCAACGCGGGCATGGCCGACAGACTCTATCAACAAATAAAGTAGTCGCCGCGGGCGCGGCGGCAACGCGCGCGCCCTTATAAATGAACGAAAGCCCCGCCGGGTTGTGACCCGGCGGGGCTTTCGTTCGATGCCGTCCTGCTCAGTAGATGTTTTCGGCGACGTTCATCTTCTGGAGGACGAAGACGACGCGCATCGTCTGCGGGCGGCGGTCGAGCGAGGCGGGGACGAAGGCCGGGTTCTTGCGCAGGGCGTCCTGTAGGTCTTCGACCATGCGGCGGTTGCGCGGCGGCTCCACGATCTCCGCGAGCGAGGCGGTGCCGTTGCCGTAGACGTCCGCGACCACGATCATGTCGTCGTCGTCGGGGTTCCCGTCGCCCGGGGGCGCGACCGTCAGCTTGGCGAGCGCGCCGCGCGGGTTGAGCGTCGGCGACTCCGGGCCCCAGGCGGCGCGGGCGGCGGCCGCGAGGTCGGGCGAGAGCGGGCGCGTCACGTCGTAGGGGCCGCGGCCCTCGGCCCCGGGCAGGGGCTGGCCGTTTTCGAGCGCCTGCGCCACGGCGAGTTCGCGCAGTATC
>DASVSK010000390.1:0-2848 GCA_036388135.1 Pyrinomonadaceae bacterium
TGCACCGACTGCCACGTCTCGAAGGCCAACGACAACAACGCCTGGGTCGGCTCCGTCCTGATGCAGGGCTCGAACCAGGTCAACTTCATGGGGCGCTACGTCTACGTGGCCGAGGGCGGGGACGGGCTCTCCGCGACGGAGGTCGCCGAGCTGACCGAGCCGCAGGCCGTCTTCGGCGGCCACCTCCACCAGATCGCCTACCCCGACTGGTACGCGAAGCACCAGGCGCGCGGCTCGAAGCTGCGCGACAACTTCGCGCACCGCGGCGCGGACGTCGCTCAGGTGCAGATGTACGGCGAATTTCTGCTCGCCGCCGCGGGCGGGGACGGCTTCGTCGTCTACGACATCGCCAACGTCGCCGACAAGGACTTCAGCCAGCGCATCGTCGACTCGCCCTTCTCGAAGGTCGGGCAGAGGCTCTACGTGCGGACGAAGGCCGCGACGGGCGTCGCCGTAGGCTCGCCCGCGCCGCTCGACCCGCGCCGCAACCCCGGGCAGACCGCCGACCAGCGCCGCTGGCTTGAGCTGAACGAGGAGCAGCCGCTCGCGCCGCTCTTCGGCTACGCCTTCGTCTCCGACCGGCAGGAGGGGCTCGTCACCGTCGACATCACGACGCTCACCGACGGCGTCAACACCAACAACCACCTCAAGCGCGGCGCGACCTTCAACCCCGAGGGGCGGCTCTCGAACGCGCGCGGCGTCTGGGTCGTCGGCAACTACGCCTACCTCCTGACGGACCGCGCCCTGCAAATCGTCAACATCAGCGACCCCCTGAGGCCCCGCTGGGTGAGCGAGGTCACCGGCCCCCTGCGCGACCCGCGCTCGCTCTCGGTCCAGTTCCGCTACTGCTTCGTCACCGACGCCGAAGGCCTGAAGGTCTTCGACGTCACGGACCTCGAACGCCCGCGCGCGGTCGCCGGGGCCACGGTCCCCCTGCGCGACGCGCACGGCGTCTACGTCGCGCGCGAGTACGCCTACGTCGGGGCGGGCGCGGACGGCCTCGCCGTCGTCGACATTCAGAAGCCGGAGCAGCCCAGGCTCGACCAGCTCTTCAACGACGGCGGCAAGCTCTCGGACGCGCGCGACGTGAAGGTCGGGATGGTCTACGCCAGCCTCTTCGCGTTCGTCGCCGACGGCCGGAACGGGATGAAGGTGGTCGAGCTGACCAACCCGAACTCGGTGCCCGGCAACATGGGCTACAGCCCGCGCCCCGCGCCGCGCGTCGTCGCCTACTACCCGACGAAGGGGGCGGCGCTCCAGGTCTCCGAGGGGTACCGGCGCGACCGCGCCGTGGACGAGAGCGGCAACCAGATAGCGGTCTTCGGACGCCGCGGCGCGCGCCCCTTCAACCTCGAAGAGCAGCGCCGCATGTACCTCCGCAACGGCAAGCTCTACACCGTCACCGACGAGCCCGGCCAGCCCACCGCCGACAAGGCCGCGCAGGCGGGCTCCTGGCTCCGGTCGCTCTCAAGGCTCTTCGGCGCGGGCTTCGGCTGGCTCGGCGTCGCCTTCGCCATCCCCGCCGCCTTCGTGTGGCAGCGGAGGCGGCTTAAGAAGGGCTGACGGAAGCTGAGTGAGGCGGCGGGGGCGAGTGTCCCTCCCAGACCCGTGGCCCGGCGGTCGTTGAACACCGAAGCTCAACGACCGCCGGATTGCACATCGGAAGAACGAAGTAAGAGCCGCTGCGGCGTGCTCACCCTTGAGTGACCGCGGCGGCTCCCGGCCGTCCGGGCGACGGCCCGGATCGCGCCGAAATCGAATCCACTTTTCTACTGACCCGCCACGAGGAACACGTCCCACGCCCAGCGGTTCACCTTCGCCCCCTTCGCGTCGTCCACCTTCCCCCTGTAGCGGAAGCGGTTGCCGAACACGTCCGTCTTCTTCGACTCCTTGTAGTCGAGGTGCAGCCGCGCCACGTCCAGCGACTCAAGCGTGTGCAACTCTTCGGACTGCGACAGCCCGTCGTGGTTCGTGTCCTGCCACAGCCGCAAGCTGGAGAAGACGACGTCCGCCCTATCAATCACCCCATCTGAGTTGCCGCCCCGCCCCGCCTTGTCGAACTCGGCCAGCGCGAGGAACCCGTTGGGCGCGGCCGTGGGAGGCTGCTCTGTGCGGTTGCCGAACAACTCCGCGGCGTTGTCAATTGCGCCGTTTCCGTTACGGTCGAGCGCCAGCCACGCGTCGTCCGAGCCCGCCTTAGTCCAGGAGAAGTGGTTGCGGATGCCGTCGCCGTTGAAGTCGAAGAAGACGCCCGCGGCCGTGGCGGTCAGCGAGAAGCCGTCGCCGCGCACGTCTATCAGGATGGGGCTTTCCCAGCAGCACTGGGAGTTCGGATCAGTGGGGCCGCCGCCGGGCGAGTTCTCGTCGGGGACACAGGGGGCGACGGAGGTGGAGGGGCACTCCGAGGAGGGTGGGGCGGGCGGGCAGCAGAGCGAGAGCTGGTCGAGCGTGTTGGTGTACGTCCAGCCTTCGCCGTAACGGTCTTCGCAGTTGATTGGGCCGCTCACGACGTAGCAGCCGTTGTCGAGTCTCTCCCCCTCGCAGCCAGTTTCGTCGGCCCTACAGTTCCATTGGCAATACCCTGAGAGGTTGGGGTCTGGTGTGACGAACTTCGGCTTGCAGCACGAATTGGGCTGCGGCTCCGTCGGCGTGCAGGGCGTCGGGGTCGGGGCCGGGGTCGGGGCACATGAGGGATTGATGAAATACTCCTCGCAGCGATGCTCCACCCCCTGAGCGTCACACGCCTCCATTGCTCGGTGTCCTACCGTGCCGCAACGACCTTCCGGGTCGGAACATGAGGTGCGCTCGACGGTTCTTCTCGTCACCCCTGGGCACGGACAACCCTGGT
>DASVSK010000391.1:0-2264 GCA_036388135.1 Pyrinomonadaceae bacterium
TCTCGGGCTCGGCCGCGCCGTCGCCGGCGTCGAGCGGTTCGCCGGAAGCCTCTTCGATGTCGAGCGCGGCCTCGCCGAGTCGGGCGGTGAGCCAGTTGAGGAAGACCTCGGCCTCGCGCCCCTTGCCCGTCCAGCGCGCGCGGTCGAACATCGTCAGCGCCATCGAGAGCGCGTGGTGCTGGCCGGCGCGGTCGCCCGCGAACTCGAACTGGCGGTAGAGCTTGTCGATCAGCCCGACCGACTCGCCCGCCGTCTCGACGTCCTTGAAGCCGAGCTTGTTCGCGAAGAACTTCGAGTAGATGTTCTGCGGGACGGCCGTCGAGGTGTAGAGGTCGAAGTAGCCCGTGTGCAGGCCGGCCTCCTGCAAGACCGTGCCGACGTAAGAGGGCCGCGCGCCCGTGATGACGGCGATGTCCTCTATCTCGCCCATCCCCGAGAGGAAGAGCGAGATGATCTGATCCTTCCGCGTCGGCCTAGCCGAAGACCTGCGCGGCGGCTGCGCGCCGCCCGCCCCCTGAGACTTCCCGGCCTTACTGCTCATAGTCCTCCCTCCTTTTTTCACGCACGCGCTCGTCGCAAGAGTTGTCCGCTACTTTATCACCTCGAACTCGAAATATATCGTCTTCCCGCGGACGACGAAGCAGAGGTACTGCTCCCAGAAGCGGCGCAGGAAGCGCAAGCCCGGGTAGCGGTTGCAGGCGTTGACCATCAGCTCGAAGCCGAGCGCCCGCCAGAGCCTGAGCATCGTCACGCGTATCAGGCGGGGGCGGAGTCGGACGTGGCTGTAGAAGTCGAAGTCGGGGCGGCCGCCCGTGAAGTAGGCGAACGACTCGGTCGTGAGGTGGTGCTTGTGCGTCGGGTCGGTGTAGGAGGCGACGTCGGAGAAGTGCGGCGTGTCGAGCCGGATGACGCCGCCCGGCCGCGCGACGCGGTACAGCTCGGCGACGACCGCGAGGACGTCGTCGACGTGCTCGATGACCTGGTTGCCGACGATGAGGTCGAACTCGTCGTCGGGGAAGGGGTAGGGCACGCGGTCGAGGTCGTGGAGGACGTCGGCGTCCGAGCGCGGGTTGCTGTCCATCCCCACCGCGCCCGGCGTCTTGTGTTTGCCGCACCCGATGTCGAGTATCTTCATGCGCGTGTGAAGTGTAGCGGCCGGGCGCGCGCGCGTTCAAGTATGGGCGGCGGGCGGGCGGCGACAAATTTTCGGAACCCGCCGGCGGGGCGCGGCGTGCAAGCCTGCTGAAAAACTATCTCAGGAGGTCTTTCTAACAGTGAAACTCAAAGCCCTGTTGAGTGTCGCCGCCCTGGCCCTGGCCTGCGCGCCGACGTCCGCACGCGCGCAGAGCGCCGCAGCGCCGCCGTCCCCGCCGTCCCCGTCCGCGCCGTCCGCGCCGTCCGCGACCGCGCCGCAGACGCCGTCCGCGCCGTCGGCCCCCGCGCCGGCCGCGCCCCCGTGGCCCGCCACGACCTTCTTCTTCGAGGGTAACTTCCTCGGCGTCCGCACCGAAGAGGTCACGCGCGAGAACGCGTCGCGCTACGGGCTCTCGGGCGAGCCGCGCGGCGTGGGCGTGCGCGAGGTCGTCAAGGGCAGCCCGGCCGAGAAGGCGGGCCTGCGCGAGGGCGACGTCATCCTGCGCTTCGACGGCGAGCAGGTGTCGAGCGTGCGCAAGCTGACGCGGCTCATCGAGGAGTCCGCGCCCGAGCGCGCGGCGCGGCTCACGGTCTTGCGCGGCGGCTCGGAGCGCGAGCTGTCGGCCACGCTCGCGCGCCGCGAGCCCTTCGTGCGCTCGGAGGCGGGCCCGCTGACCGTCTACGGCTTCGGCGACGGCCTGCGCCCCGGCGACAGGCCGGGCGAGCTGTGGGAGCACAAGGGCGAGGAGCTGCGCGAACGGCTCGAAGAGATGCGGCGCGAGCACCCGGGCGTCTTCGCCCTCGGCTCTTCGCGCCGCATCGGCGTCTCGACCAGCGCGCTGGGCAAACAGCTCGCCGACTACTTCGGCGTCTCGCACGGCGTGCTCATCGGCTCGGTCGAGGCTAACGGCCCGGCCGACAAGGCCGGGCTCAAGGCCGGCGACGTGGTGACCGAGGCCGACGGCAAACGCGTCGAGGACGCCGACGACCTCGTCCGCGCGCTCGGCGCGAAGGACGAGGGCGAGGTCACGCTCAACGTCGTCCGCGACCGCAAGCAGCGCACCGTGCGCGTCACGCCGGAGCGCAGGCAGCCGCCGGACGTCAACCCGACGCCCGGCTCCCTCCGCCTC
>DASVSK010000392.1:0-5653 GCA_036388135.1 Pyrinomonadaceae bacterium
AAGGCTTTTCGCTCCCCGAACCCTCCCCCGACAGTGGAATACGGCTTGCAGAAAGGATTGCGCCCGCGGGGCGCTTTCCCCCCTTTGACGGTGCCCGCGGCGCGATTCAGACGCCCTGCTGCACCGGACTGTAGAACCCGAACCGATGCTCGATCCCAAGACAAGACAGCGCTACGCGCAGCCGTACCTCTGGACGGTCATCGTCCTCGGCACGGTCGCGTGCGCGTTCACGCTGGCGCGGCTCGACCCGAGCGGGTTGGGGCTGCGCTTCGCGCTCATCAGCATCGTCACCCTGGCCTTCGGTTCGCGCGTGTACGTCAGGATTCCGCGCGTGCGCGGCGACATTTCCGTCTCCGACACCTTCATCTTCTTCGTCCTCCTCATCTTCGGGGGCGAGGCGGCCATCCTGCTCGCGGCGGCCGACGCCTTCTGCTCCTCGCTGCGCATCACGAAGAAGAAGACGGTGATGGCCTTCAACGCGGCCGTCTACGTCTGCTCGACCTTCCTGGCGGTGACGGTGCTGCGCGCGGGCTTCGGCGACATCCAGGGGCTCCCGCTCGGCGACCAGTCGCTCTACATCACGGCGGTCTGCGCGATGGCGCTCGTGCAGTACGTCGTCAACTCCGGCCTCGTCGCCACGGGCGTCGCGCTGCGCTCGGGTCTGCCCGTCTGGCAGATGTGGCGGCAGAACTTCCTCTGGACGTCGATCACCTACTTCGCCGGGGCCTCGGCCGCCGGCATCATCGCCAAGCTGGTCGAGAGTTTCGGCCTCTACGCCTTCCTCGCCACCGCGCCCATCGTCGTCGTCGTCTACTTCACCTATTGCACCTACCTCAAGAACGTCGAGGCGTCGACGAAGCAGGCGGAGCTGGCGCACCAGCACGCGCTCGAAGTCCAGCAGCACATGGAGGCGCTGCGCGCGTCGGAGGAGCGGTTCCGCTCGGCCTTCGACAACGCGACCATCGGGATGGCCGTCGTCTCCCTACAGGGGCGCTGGCTCCAGGTCAACCGCTCGCTCTGCGAGATCGTCGGCTACAGCGAGGGCGAGCTGCTTGAGTCGGACGTGCAGCGCGTGACGCACCGCGACGACCTCGTCGCGCTCGACGAGCAGATGATGCGCTTCACGGCCGGCGCGGTCTCGTCGCACCAGACCGAGGTGCGCTACTGCCACAAGGGGGGCAAGGAGGTCTGGGCGCACCTCGGGATGTCGCTCGTCCGCGACGGCGAGGCGCGCCCCCTCCACCTCATCTTCCAGATTCAGGACATCACCGACCGCAAGCGCGCCGAGGAGCAGCTCCTGCACGACGCCTTCCACGACGCGCTGACGGGGCTGCCGAACCGCGCGCTCTTCATGGATCACGTCAAGATGGCGATCCAGCGCTCGCGCCGCAGCGGCGACCGGCTCTTCGCCGCGCTCTTCCTCGACCTCGACCGCTTCAAGATCATCAACGACAGCTTGGGGCACATGGTCGGCGACCAGCTCCTCGTCGGCATCGCGCACCGCCTGGAGGCGTGCCTGCGCCCCGGCGACACGGTCGCGCGCCTCGGCGGCGACGAGTTCACCATCCTGCTCGAAGACCTCTCGGCGATGGAGGACGCGCTCGACGTCGCGCGCCGCGTGCAGGAGGCCGTCACGCAGCCCTTCAACATCGGCGGCCACGAGGTCTTCACCACGGCCAGCATCGGCATCGCGCTCTCGAACCCCGGCTACGACCGGGCCGAAGACCTCCTGCGCGACGCCGACACGGCGATGTACCGCGCGAAGCTTGAGGGCAAGAAGCGCCACGTCGTCTTCGACAAGGCGATGCACGACCGCGCGATGGAGCTGTTGCAGATCGAGACCGACCTGCGCCGCGCCATCACGCGCAAGGAGTTCTTCCTCAACTACCAGCCCATCGTCGACCTGGAGACGGGCAAGGTCTCGAGCTTCGAGGCGCTGGTGCGCTGGCGTCACCCCGAGCGGGGCCTGGTCATGCCGGGCGAGTTCGTCCCCGTCGCCGAGGAGACCGGCCTCATCGTCCCGCTGGGGCTGTGGGTCTTGAACGAGGCGTGCCGGCAGGTGCGCTTGTGGCAGAAGCAGGGGCTCGCCGGCGAGGGCGTGACCGTCAGCGTCAACCTTTCGAGCCGCCAGTTCTCGCAGGCCGACCTGATCGAGCAGGTCTCGTCGGCGCTGCGCGACTCGGGGCTGCGGGCCTCGAACCTCAAGCTGGAGATCACAGAGAGCATGGTCATGGAGAACATCGACACGGCCATCGGCATGCTCGCGCAACTGCGGGCGCTGGGCGTCGGGCTCTCCATCGACGACTTCGGCACCGGCTACTCGTCGCTCTCCTACCTCCACCGCTTCCCCATCGACACGCTGAAGATCGACCGCTCGTTCGTCACCCAGATGACGGACAACGCGGAGAACGCGGAGATCGTCCGCACCATCGTCACGCTCGCGCGCAGCCTCGACATGGACGTCATCGCCGAGGGCGTCGAGACCAGGGAGCAGCTCCGGCAGTTGGGGGCCCTGGGCTGCGACTACGGCCAGGGCTACCTCTTCTCGCGCCCCGTCGGGGCCGGGCAGGCGGTCGAGCTGCTGGTCGGCGACGAGTTCACCGGACTCACGTCCGGCCGGGAGGAGGCGGAGAGCGTCCTCGCGGCCTAAAGGAAAAGAGCAGTGGTGGCAGCAACCCTTCACACAGACGCAGCGCCTTCGGGCATCTTCAACGCCGACCGGGTCGAGACGTCGCGCCTGCGGCTGCGCATGTTCGAGCCCGAAGACCTCGACGCGATGTGCGAGATCACGCGCGACCCCGAGGTCATGCGCTACATCGGCTACGGGCACCCGCTGACGCGCGAGGAGACGCGCGCCAACCTCGGGAGCATCGTCTCGGCCTTCCGCCGCCGCGGCTTCGGCCGCTGGGCGCTCGTGCTGAAGGAGACGGGCGCGCTCGTCGGCTACTGCGGTCTCTCGCGGGGGAACGAGGCGGTCGGGGTCGAGCTGGCCTACATGCTGGCGCGCGGCGTCTGGGGCCGGGGGCTCGCGCTGGAGGCCGGCCGCGCCTGCCTGCGCTACGGCTTCGAGAGGCTCGGGCTGCGCGAAATCGCCGGGCTCACGCTCCACGACAACCGCCGCTCGCGCCGCGTACTGGAAAGGCTCGGGATGAGCTTCATCCGCGACGCGCACTTCTACGGCTTCGACTGCGTCCACTACAGCGTCGCGCGCGAGGACTGGAGCGACGACGGCTCGCTCTTCCGCGTCACCTCCTGAGAAGCCCCGCGCGAACCCGCAGAGTCCGACAGGGCCCCGCAGCCGACGGTTGCGGGGCCCTTTTCGCTTCCGCGCGCGCGCCGGGGTGTGTTACTTAATGCGGGCTGAGATTTTCGAGAGGGGGCGGCCGCGTGACACTCCTTTGGCTCGCGCAGGAGAACGTGAGGGGGCTTTTACAGTCGCCGGGTGAGACCTGGGTCGAGGGCTCGGTCGTCAACGCCGTCCAGTGGCTCAAGCTCGCCATCGAGACGTGCGGCGCACTCATCGTCGGGCTCGGCGTGGCCGCCGCGCTCTTTCAGCTCCGGCGCGCGCTCGCCCCGCCGCGCGCCGAGGGCTTCAACCGCGTCCGCCTGACGCTGGCGCGTTACCTCGCCCTCGCGCTCGAATTCCAGTTGGGCGCGGACATCCTGACGACGGCGGTCGCGCCCACCTGGGATCAGATAGGGAAGCTGGGCGCCATCGCGGTCATCCGCACGGGGCTCAACTATTTTCTCACCCGCGAGATGAGGGACGAGCAGGCGCGCGAGGCCGCGGCGGAAGTCAAGGGTGACGGGTGATAAGCAAAGATTTGAGTCCCGAAGGTCTTCCCGTCAACCGTCGCCGTCACGCTTAACTTCCTGCACGGACAGCCAGCGCTCGATGACCGAGAGGACGTAGCGCGTCTCGGACTCGTCGAGCGCGCGCCCTTTGGGGACGCGGTGCCACTTCGAGAGGCAGCCGCGGCAGCAGGTGGCGGTGGCGTGCTGCGCGACGAAGGCCGGGTGGTTGCGCGTGGGCGTCTGGCGGCCGTCGTTGGCGGGCTCGGCCGGCGCGAGCCGCTTCGCGACGAAGTCGGCCGCGTGCCGCATCACCTCCTGAAGGCCCTTCGCGCGCAGGTACTCAAGCTCCCTGCCGCGCAGGCGGAACCCGCGCCGGAACCCCGACCCGCCCAGCTCGCCGAAGACTTCTTCGAGGTCGCGCATCTTCAACCCGAGCCGCCGCGCTCACAGCGCGAAGCCGGTCTCCTTCTCGCCGCTGCCGACGAGGTACGCCTTCCCGCGCGCGCGGGACTTGAGCGGCGCGGCGGGCGGGGACGTCGGGTTGTTCGGGTAGCCCTTCCCGTCGAACCGGAGCACGGCGTAGTGCGCGCGCACGCCGCCGCCCGCGACGAAGAAGATGAGGTCGTTCCAGCCGTTCGTCCTGCGCTCGCCGACGACGACGGGGTTGTTCGTCAGCGAGATGTCCGCGACGAGCTGGTAGCCGCCCGCCTCCGTCTGCCGGAAGACGAGCGTGTTGCACCCGCCGCTCCCGCACATGTAGGGCCCGAAGAGGTAGACGAGCACCTCGGGTCTGCCGTCGCCGTTGAGGTCGACGCGGTTGTGGTAGTAGTGCGTCCAGAAATTCCCCCCCGGGTCGTGGTTGTCGGGCCGTCCGTCGCCGTCCGGGTCTTTGATCGCCGCCTCCAGTTTCGCGTCGCGCGACGCCTCGGGCTTGAACTGCCCGGTGATGACGGGCTTCGCGCCGTGCTGCGCGGCGAGCGGCGCGGCGGAGAGGAGAATCAGCGCGGCGGCCGCGAGGGTTTTGGCGAAGCGTGCTTGCAACGGGGGCTCCTTCCTTCCGCGCGTCGAGGGTGAAATTAAGGGCTTGGAAACGGGTGCAGTTTATCACCCCGCCGGGTCGCCGTCACCCGCCCCGTTCGGCTGAAAAAGGGCGCGGAAGCGGACATTTTTCACTTGCAACGGCCCCGCGGGGTGGGGCATCATAAGCGCCGCTACTCCTTCTCTCGCGCATCAACGGTGATGCGCCCCGCGCCTCGTACGGCGGCGGCGTTCTGGATGGTTCGAGAGTGGGCTGATATTCAACAAACAGGAGCCGCTCTTCGAGAGCACCCGGACGCGAAACCTTCGCCGCGACCGTTACGACGAAGCAACTTCACGTTTGAAGCTTCTCCTGAGAGACGCCCACACGGGCGTCAGAGGACACACGCACATGGCTATGAAACTTTACGTCGGCAACCTCTCGTTCAACACTTCCAGTGAAGACCTCCGCGACCTGTTCTCGCAGGCGGGCACGGTCGAGTCGGCCTCGGTCGTCGAGGACCGCGACACGGGTCGCTCGCGCGGCTTCGGGTTCGTCGAGATGGCGACGCGCGAAGAGGGCGAGGCGGCCATCCAGCAGTTCAACGGCAAGGAGGTCGGCGGGCGCAACCTCAACGTCAACGAGGCGAGGCCGCGCGAGGATAGGGGCGGCGGCGGCGGCGGGCGCGGCGGCTTCGGCGGCGGCGGCGGAGGCCGTAGCGGCGGCGGCGGCGGCTTCGGCGGCGGCGGCGGCGGCGGAGGCCGCGGCGGCGGCGGCGGTGGCCGCGGCGGCGGCGGAGGCCGCGGCGGCAGCGGCCCGCGGCCCGACCTCTCCGGAGGG
>DASVSK010000393.1:0-5198 GCA_036388135.1 Pyrinomonadaceae bacterium
ACACTTAAGCCGCCCACGCGCGCCTCCGCCGTCGGAAGGTCTTACCCGTTCAGACTACTCGCGGCGCGTGTTCCCGCGCTGCGGCCGCTCGGGGAGCAGGCGCACGGGGACGTTGGCGCGCTGCCCGCTGCCGCCGCGGACGACGGCCACCTGCACCGTGTCGTTGAACTGGTGCTTGTCCATGATCCTGAAGAGGTCGTTCTGGGTCTCGACCTTCTCGCCGTCGATGGCGGTGATGATGTCGCCGACGACGAGGTCGCCCTCGGGCGTCTCGGAGAGCCCGCGCAGGCCGGCCGCCGCGGCCGAGCCGTTCGGGTCGACTTGCAGGATGAGCAGCCCCGACTCGACGGGCAGGCGTATGCCGCGCAGGTCGGTGACGGCGCGCGGGTAGATGCCGAGCTTGGGCCGGACGACGCGGCCGTCGCGGATGAGCTGCGGGATGATGCGCTTGGCGATGCTGACCGGGATGGCGAAGCCGACGCCGACCGAGCCGCCGCCGTCGGGCGAGAGTATCTGCGAGTTGATGCCGATCATGCGCCCCTGCGAGTCGAGCAGCGGGCCGCCCGAGTTGCCGGGGTTGATGGAGGCGTCGGTCTGAATCGCGCCCTCGATGATGCGGCCGGTGCGCGCCTCGATGGGGCGCTGGAGGCCGGAGATGACGCCGGTCGTCAGCGTGCGGTCGAGTCCGAACGGGTTGCCGATGGCCAGAACCTTCTGCCCGACCGAGAGGCGGTCGCTGTCGCCCATCGGCACGACCTTCAGCGCCTCGCGCGCGCCCGTGACCTGGATGACGGCGAGGTCTGTGTCGGGGTCGCCGCCGACGACGCGCGCCGGGTAGGTCTTGTCGCCCCCGAGGCTGACCGTGACGACGTCCGCGCCGTCGACGACGTGGTGGTTCGTCAGGATGTGCCCCTGGTCGTCGATGACGGAGCCGGTGCCGCCGCCGCTGCGGCGGGAGTCGAAGTAGCTGCGCGGCTGGCGCGTCGTGTTAATCGAGACGACGCCGGGCGCGATGGCGCGGAAGACCTCGATGTTGTTCTGCTCGTCGGTGGCGACCGAAGGGTCTGCGATGCCGGCGACGCCCGCCGTCGCCGCCGAGTCGTCGGGGTTGAAGGCGGCGGTCGGCCGGCTGAGGTGCGTGCCCCAGCGGTCGAAGCACGCGACGCCCGCCGCCGCGAGCACCGCCGACAGCAGCGCGATGGACAGGATTTGACGTGCGGTGACTTGATACATGGCTCTGTTCCTTGAAGATTTCATAAGACCACCCGCCGGTAAAAATTCCCAGTTAAGATGCCGCGCGCGACGCCGCGCGTTGTGCGTCGGGCGGGAATAGAACCCCGTCCGGCGCGCCGCGCGCGGGAGACAATTTTACTACGAAGCGGCGGCCGGAACGGTTCGCGCGCTCGGCACGGCGGCCCGCACCCCCGCCTTGATTCGGCCGGGGGGGCGAAAAAGTTCCGCGGTGACGCGAGCCTGCGTAGCCCGGGCGGTTTTATGCGAAGAGGCTGAAGACCGTGGCGAGGGCTTCGGGCGGGTGCCAGCCGAGCGCGGCCGCGCCCGTGGCGGCGTGGATGCCCATCAGCGCGAGGTAGAGCGCGAGCACGAAGTGGAGGCCGCGCCGCGCGAGCGCGACGTGGGAGAAGCGGTAGAGCGTGTAGGCGACGAGCGCGCCGACGAGCAGCTTGGTCGAGAGAAAGGGCGCGTTGCCGAGGTCGAGCAGGTAGGCCATCAGCCCGTTGCCCTCGGTCGCCACGCCGCCGCGCACCCACAGGATGGTCAACTGCGCGTCGAGCCAGTTCAGCAGGAACAGCAGCAGGCTTTTTGAGAAGATGCTCATCGGGGTCGCTCCCTTCCGCGGCCAACCTCGTTTAACTTTCCGCCCCTGAAACGACCGAACCCCCAGTCCCTAAGGACCTGGGGGTTTTCGACGTCGGCCGCACCAACGGGGGAATGAAAAACTTCTCTAACTCTACGCCCTCAAGAAACTCTTAATGCGCGCCCCCTTCCAAGCCGGACGAAAGTGTGTGAGGCGTTTTCGATTTTTGATTTGCGCTCGGGAGGGCGGCGACCGGCTCTCGGCTCCGGGTCAAAACTCGCAAATCAGAAATCGAAAACGCCTCACACGGAGAACCCTTAACTCGGGGCCCGGGCCGCCGTTAGTTGCCCGTGCGCCGGTAGTCTGTCTGGCCGCTGCGGTTGTTGCGGTCGGTGGTGCGGATGCCGTCGCGCGTGCGCGTGACCTCGTAGGTTCCCCAGTCGAAGCGCAGCACGCCGCCCGAGTAGGTGCCCTGGTAGCTCTGGTTCTTCGTGACGGCGCGGGTCGTCGCCGTGCCGTCGGCGCGGATGATTAACTCCGTCTCGCCGCTGTCGGTCGTGCCGCTGAAAGTCCCCTGCATCCAGCGCGGGACGCGCCCCGTGTCGTCGCGGCCGTCGTCGTCGTCCGTGTAGTCTTCGCCCGCCGAGGCGCGGCTGAACACTTCGGAGCGCCTCCCGGAAGCGGCGCGGAAGCCCTCGTCCACGCGGCTCACGTCCCACTCGCCCGAGGTGTTGAAGCGTATCCGCCCGTTGTCGTAACTGCCCGTCTCGCGCGCGCCGCCGTCGTAGAGGGCCGAGACCTCCCCGTCGCGCCCCACCATCACGGCGACGCGCCGCCGGTTCGAGGGGCTGCGGCCGCTGAAGGAGCCGACGAGCCAGCGCGGGACGCGCCTTCCGTCGCGCCCGCCGCCCATGCCGCTGCCGATGCCGCCGCCGATGCCGCCGCCGCCGACGAGGACGTAGTTCGCCTGCTGGATGCTCCCGTTGCGGTGGTCGACGACCGCCTCGTAGGTGAAGTCGCGCGCGGAAGAGCCGGGGGGCGTGTGGCGTCCCGCCCCGCGGACGCCGGTATGCCTGTCCGAGACGCGCCATGTCTGCGTGCGCGCCTGGTCGTAGGTGACGCTGTTCCAGTCGCCCCCGCGCTCCTGGATGAGCTTCCCGCTCACGCCTATCTGCGCGCGCTCGATGGCGTAGCGTGTCTGCCGGTCTTGCGCCGACGACGGGTCGGCCGCTGCGAGCAGCAGCAGCGCCAGCAGCCCCGCGCCGCTCACGAACTTCCGACGGCTCCACACGTTGTACATAGAATCTCCTCCTCGGTTAGTTTGAAGAAAGACGTTTGCGGAAGAGCGCCGCGCGTGCGGCGTGCGCCGCCCTCCGCGGGGCGGCCTGTTTCAAACCCGCGGCCCGTTCAGGAGGCGGCGGCCTCTTCGGGGGTGATGATGCGGAGGCGGGGCGAGTCCTGGAGGACGCGCGTGCCGGGGGGGACGGAGTGTGTGAGCCAGACGTTGCCGCCGATGACGGAGCCGCGGCCGATACAAGTGTCGCCCCCGAGAATCGTCGCGCCGGCGTAGACGACCACGTCGTCCTCGATGGTCGGGTGGCGCTTGGTGTGGCGGACGAGCTGCCCGGCGGAGTCCTTGTCGAAGGAGAACGCGCCGAGCGTGACGCCCTGGTAGAGCTTGACGTTCGCGCCGATGACGGCCGTCCCGCCGACGACGACGCCCGTGCCGTGGTCGATGAAGAAGCTCGGGCCGATGCGCGTGCCGGGGTGGATGTCGATGCCGGTGCGGCTGTGCGCGTGCTCGGTCATGATGCGCGGGATGAGCGGGACGTCGAGCCGGTGCATCTCGTGCGCGAGCCTGTAGGTCGTGATGGCGTAGAGGCCGGGGTAGCTGAAGATGATCTCGTCGTAGCAGACGGCGGCCGGGTCGCCTTCGTAGGCCGCGCGGACGTCGGTGGCGAGGACTTCGCGGACGGCCGGGAGGCGCGCGATAAACTCCTCGGCGCACTCGGTCGCCTGCCGCTCGGTGACGGCGGGGCACGCCTCTTCGAGCAGGTGGCCGTGGTTGACCGCGCGCGCGACCTGCTCGGTCAGCGTCTCGTAGAGCCAGGCCAGGCGCGACTCGACGTGTAGGCGGAGGCTCGCGCCCGTCAGCCCCTGCGCGCCGGCGTAGCCGGGGAAGAGCAGCCCGTGGAGCGCGTCGAGCGCCGAGACGGCCGCGTCGCGCGACGGCAGCGGCCTGCGGTCGAGGTGGTGAATCTTCACCCCCTCGTCCGAGTAAGACTCGACGAGCGTGCGCGCGGCGCGGCTGACCCTGTCGTTCATCGTTGCAACAGACGGTAGTCAGTAGACAGTAGTCAGTAGTCAGTAGAAAAGCATTCGCCGTCGAACCGTCCGAATGCCAGCAGCGGCGCGCGTAAAGCGGAGCCTACTGGCTACTGACTACCGTCCACCGTCTACTCGATTTCGATCCCGCGCTCCCGGGCGATGCCGCGGGCCTTCATGATGATGTCGTCGTCGGGGGGCTCGGAGCCCTCCATCCAGGCCGAGACCTCTTTGACGGGGCGGCCGAGCACGACGGCGAACTTCTCGTCGTCCGACTCGAAGCCGTTGTCGCGCAGGCGGCGCAGGAGTTCGAGCCCGCCGGCCGCGTCCGTGCCGCGGTCGTCCACGGGGTTGTCGCCCGTCTGCTCGACCGCGTCCGTGATCTGAGAGTTCACGACGTCGGTCTCGTTGTGCTCCGACTCTTTCTTCGCATCAGCCATTGTTGGTCGCCCCCTGCTGCTGGTCTCCCTCGGTCGCGTTGTAACCGATGTCCTGAATCTTCTTGACGAGCGTCTTCTGCTGCACGACGTTCTCGTCGAAGTTGACGACGGCGGTCTTGCCGCCGAAGTTGACGTCCGCGCTGTGGACGCCCGCCGTGTCCTCCAGCGTGTCCTTGATGAGCCCGGCGCAGGCGTCGCAGTGCATGCCCTGGATGTGTAATTCGGCCTTCACTAGGTTTGAGCCTCCCTCCTCGAATCCGCCGCGCGGCCGTGCGCGACCCCTGTCGGGGCTCGCCGGCGGCGCGCGCCGCGGTTGAATTATCGTCTTGCCTCTGTTGCCGCGTATTATAGCCCAGGCCGCGGCGCGCAGGCCACGCGCGGGCGCGGGACTTCTTGAAGTGAAGGGCGGTGCGAGGCGTTGGACGAGTCGGGCGAAGGGTTGACGATTGCGGGGGCGCTGCGCGAGGGGGCGACCGCCCTGCGCGTCGCGGGGCTCGCCGAGCCGCGGCGCGAGGCCGGCTCGCTCCTCTCGCACGTCGTGGGGCGCGACAGCGCCTTCCTCATCACGCACGCGGACGAGGCTCTGACGGACGCCGAGCGCGCGGCCTTCCGCGGGG